>CAYVGN010000206.1:0-6084 GCA_964451215.1 uncultured Acidobacteriota bacterium | reverse complement strand
GTTGTGGAGCGCGGTGTCGGCCGCGGTTTCGCAGTCGGTGGGCGCCGGCTCTTTGCCGCGCGTGCCCACCCGCGAATAGGCCAGCAGGTCGCCGATCAGGGCCTGCATGCGGGTGGCGCCCTCCACGGCGTAGCGGATGTACTGCTCGGCCTTGGTGTCCAGCCGGCTGCGGTAGCGGCGGGCCAGCAGCGCCGTGTAGCTGGCCACCATGCGCAGCGGTTCCTGCAGGTCGTGCGAGGCTACGTAGGCGAACTGCTCCAGCTCCGCGTTGGAGCGCGCCAGCTCCGCCGCCCGCCGCGCCAGTGCTTCTTCCGCCTGCCGGCGTTCGGTGACGTCGCGGGCCGAGGCGTACAGCAGCCCTTCCTCGACGATCGGGTTGGACACCCACTCCAGCCAGCGGTAGGAGCCGTCTTTGGCGCGGTAGCGGTTCTCGAAGCGGATCGTGGGCATGCCGGCGGCCAGCTTCCGCATCTCCCCTACCGTGGCGGCCCGGTCCTCGGGATGTACGAACTCCAGGAAAGGCCGGGCCACCAGTTCTTCGCTGCGGAAGCCCAGCACCTGTTCCCATGCCGGATTGAGGCGCTTGAAGTACCCGTCCGTGCCGGCGATGCAAAGCAGCCCCAGCGGCAGGGTGAAGAACCGGTCCACCTCCTCTTCGGCCCGCTGGCGCGCGGCGCGCGTGCGCAGCGCAGTGATGCCGTAGGCCAGGTCGCGGCCCAGCTCTTCCAGCAGCCCTGCTTCCTCCTCGTCGAAGGCATCAGGCTGGCCCGCGTAGATGGCCAGCATGCCGAAGCACTTCGACTGATCGAGCAACGGGACAGCCATGGCCGAGGCATAGCCGCGGCGTTGAGCCTCCTCCCGCCAGGGGGCAAAACTGGCCTCGGCGATGTTGCGGATGACCGAGGGCCTGGCTGTGCGGATGGCCGTGCCGGCCGGGCCACGGCCCCGTTCCGTGTCGGCCCAGGTCACCCGGACCGTGTCCAGGTATCCCTCCTCGTACCCCCAGTGGGCGGCCGGGCGTACATTCTTCTGCTCGTCCTGCTCGGCAAAGCCCACCCAGGCGAACCGATATCCGCCGACTTCCACGATAGTGCGACAGACCGCCTCCAGCAGTTCTTGCTCTTCGCTGGCGCGCACCAGCGCCTGGTTGCATTCGCTGACGGTCTTCAGCGTGCGGTTCACCCTGTGCAACTCCTCCTCAGTCCGCCGCGAGAGCGCGTAGACGTGCCCGAGAGCTGCAAGGCACGCCGACAGCCGCAGCAGGTGCCAGAACCACCAGACAGGGTTCCACGGCCGCGAGAGCGGAAACGAGAGACCTGCCGAAGCAAAGAGCAGTGAAAGGAGGGCGAAGAGGCCCGACACGGGGGCTTCACCCCTGCTCTGCGGCAAGGCGAAGCGCAGGGTTGCCGCCAGGAAGAGGAGGCCGCCGAGGACATTCATCGCCTGGGCCGTAGGCGTAAACACGTCCTGCCTCAGCATTGCTGGCAGGCGGCCGGGAAAGCCAATCGCCAGGATCCCGAGAAGACCGGCAACGGCAGCCGCCAGTTTGGGCAACGCGTTGCTGGCGGGCGAGTGGGCGAAGCGCCCCGGCAGCCAGGCCAGGGCGAACAGAAGCCCGCCAACGACGGTCGCCAGGCTCCGTAGCCAGACGAAAGCATTGCCGGGAGAGACACAGCCATGGAAGCCGTCCAGGATCCCCATGCCGATCAGCGCAGACGAAATCCAAACGCTCGGCGCGAATTCCTTGCGGTGTTTCCGCAGCAAGAGCAGCGCCGCGGCCAGCGATAGGGCTGCTGAAGCGCCTAGAGCCTCGATGACCGAGTGGAGTGGCACGTAAACCCAGCGCCGAGAAGAAGGAAGCAAGCCGGCCGCTACGCCCCCTGCGGCGACGAGGAGAGCGCCCAGCACGAGCACGTCCCTGGTCCCGAGCTTGGCGCGGAGGCCATGCGCCAGCCCGACACCTGGCTCGATCCGCTGGAGACGGTCTTCCGGGGCCAGCTCCTCCAACGTCCGCCGGGACCGCTCGCCAGTCATTGGGTTGTCCCCCCTCCGGCTGGAGTCGCGCGGTGCAGGCGCCGCCCGTCAAACGCGGGCAAGGAACGCCGCGGCCTGATGCCGGCGGTCAGCCCCTCCGACCATGTCGCCAAGGGCCCAAGGAACGACGGCGGGACGAACAGCAGGCGCACACCGACGAGCGCCGCCAACAGGTTCACGGCCACGTCCGTGACGGCCGGCGAGCGCGTGTCGGAAGCGGCCTGTAGCGCCTCTGACCCCAGCGCCACCAGGCCGCACAACCCCAGGGCGCGGCGTGCCCCACTGGGGCCGCCAGCCTTCGCCGGAAAGGCGCTGAGCGCTAATAACAGGAAGGCCAGCACGTGCCCCGCCTTGCGCACGGCAAGAGCGACGTAAAACGCATGGTCTTGGTGGAATTCAACGCCGTTCGCTCTCAGGCGATCCTCGATCGCACCGCAGACTGCGTCCCCCCGGAGGCAGTCGGTGGAAAACGCCAGGATCAGCCCGCTCACCAGCAAGAAGGGAAGCCAGCGGCGCACCCGCCGGAAGGCGGGCAAAGACCGCACCATCCCTCTCGATACCCGCTCAGACATGGGCCAGCTTCACCGGCTCCGCTTCGGCCAGCAGGAAGCGGTGGCCGCCCCGAAAGCGAACCGCCACCCGCCATTCCGCCAGTCGCTCCACCCGGACCACTTCAGCGGGAAAACTGATCTCGACCCGCCCGCTGGCTGGGTGATCGAAGTGAACGTGCAGGTTGACGCGATCGCCGGGCGCCAACTGTCGCCCCATTCGGAGCAGCGCACCACTGGCGCTGATGACCTGTAACGTACCCGCCGATGCGAACAGTTCCCGGCGCCCGCGAAACGCCCTGACCGTAACCGCAGCCTCCAGCGCCAGCCGCGGGCTCGCCCGCCTCTCTTTCACTTCCACCAACGCGTCGTACGTTTGCATTTCTCTGCTCGGGCGCCGATTGCAGCACGCACGGCTCGGATGCGCAATTGACCTCCGGTGCTATTCTTGAAGACAAATGGTCGTATTTTGGGGATACCGCGGCTGATACCTCAGGGTAGGTGTTCTTCTACAGAAGATTCGTCAACGACCTCGTGCAGAAGCGGGTCCGCTTGCCGGCGAAAGCGACACCGCTTCCGGGGCTATGGATTTGATACGGTAGAAAGAGAGGCAGGCCTCCAGGCGGTTCGATACGTTCAGCTTGCGGTAAACCGAATAGAGATGGCGCTTCACGGTCTGCTCGCTGATGTGCAGAGAAGAGGCGATCTGCCGGTTGCGCTTTCCGACCGCCACCAGCGAGATTACCTCCCACTCTCGCCGGCTCAAGTCGTGAGATTCGCGGGAGTGCCCGTTCAGCAGCTTCAGGTTCTTCTTCAGTGCCCAGGCGGTGACGTGGCGGTTGGCCCATAGTTCCCCGCGGGCCACGCAGCGGACGGCTTTCAGGAATAGGTCGGCGTCGCGCACCTTGGAGAGGCAGCCGTGGGCGCCCGCCAGGATGGTCTCGGCCATCAGCTCGTCCGACGGCAGCTCATACAGGACTACCTCTTTCGCCCGGGGAAATTGTTGCTGCACCTCCTCCAGCAGGCTGCGGTCCAGCCGATCGCTCCCCGGGTCTACCACGATTACATCCAGGTCCGGTTTCTCGCCGCCGGCGGCTTGATGCACATCCGCCGGCTGCCACGAGACCGACATGTCCTTCTCCCCGGCCAACAGGGCAATCAGCGCCCTTCGGAAAAGAGCGTTCGGCGATATGACGCCGATTTTCATAAGCGCATCCCTGCAATTCGCGTGGTTATTGTTTCGGAGACAGAATCACCCTGTCAATCCCCCGACAGCAGGCATCCCTGCGAAAAGTTGTAGCACCTTTGGCCCTATCTTTGGTTCCAGCAGACCTTGCTTGCATGCTACAGACCATCTCCGGCGCAGTGGATGTAGCTGATTCAGCGGGCCGAGTCCGGCGGCCCTTCCTTTTTCGGGAGACCAAAATGATATGGCCACGCCGGCCCTTCCTGTCTTGGGACGGCACCGCAACCATGCACACCCGCGTTGCTTTCGGTTGTGGGCAGCGGGAGCTCAGCCAGGTCCCGTCAGCGGCCGACAGTGGTAGTTCTGCTTGTTCCCAGGGTAGAGCTGGGAGTAGGATAGCCGCCAAAAAAGCCAAAGGAGGGAGACATGAGCTGGCAGCGCCTGGGGCGCAGGGAGTTTCTGTGGCGCACGGGAGCGGGTGTAGCGGCCCTCGGCTCGGCCCCAGTCTGGAGTTGGGCCAGCGAGCAGCAGGGGCCGCCGGCACCGCGCCAGCAGGACCGCGGCTGGGTCGGCATCCCCACGCGCGAGCACTACGGCGACCTCGAGGAACGCCTCGAGATTCCTCCCTCCTGGGACCTCACCGTCTACCAGATGGCCGGCGCCGACCGCCCGGTGCTGACACCCGACGAGGTCCGCCAGCGGATGGAGTCGCCTGTGGCTGCCAAGCGGCTGGCCGACCTGGCCCAAGGCAAGCGCACCGCCATCATCACCTTTGACGACCTGACCCGGCCCACGCCCACCTTCGAGGTCCTGCCCCAACTGATGCAGGAGCTGAAACTGGGCGGCATCCGGGACGATGGGATCCTGTTCCTGACCTCCTACGGCTCGCACCGCCCCCTGGTGCAGGATGAAGCCGAGCGTAAGCTGGGCGGGGAGATGGTGAACCGCTATCCCTGGCTCAACCACAACATCTTCGAGAACCTGGCCGATATCGGCCGCACCTCGCGCGGCAACCGCATCAAGGTCAACCGGCATTTCGTGCAGGCCGACCTGCGCGTCACCATCAGCGGAATCAAGGCGCACGTGACGGCGGGTTACGGCGGGGGCGCCAAGGCCGTCCTGCCCGGCGTGGCCTGGATCGAATCCATTGATTACTTCCATCGCGCCATCGCCGGAGTCGGCGCCAACCATAACAAGACGGTGGGGCCGATGAAGATTTTCCACAACGAATGCCGGCTGGACATGGTGGACGCGGCGCGGCTGGCCCGGGTGGACTTCAGCGTGCAGATCCTTTACAACGGCCGGCGCAAGGTGATCGGCCTCTACGCCGGGGACATTGTTGAGGCCCACCAGGCCGCTTGCCGCGAGGCCAACCGCCTGCTGCGGACCGAGCGCGCCAGCAACGCCGACGTGGTCATCGCCAACGGCTACCCACAGAACCTGCAGGCCGCCCACAGCCTGGGCTGGGCTCGTTCCTGCCTGCGCGACGGCGGCACCGCCGTGCTGGTCATTCAGAACCCGCAGGGGTTGCAGAGCTGGCACTACGCCGACGAGCGCTGGGACTACGATGCCCGGCCCTTCTACGAGACGGCTCATCCCTCCCGCTGGGACGTGAAGCAGGCAGGGCAGCTCATCGTGTATTCCTCCTACCTGCAGATGCGCGACAAGGTAGCGTTCCCCGCCCGGACCGTGTTCACCCGCACCTGGGCCGAGACGGTGGCGGCCATTAACAAGGCCCACCGCGACTTGGCCCGCGTGGCGCTCTATCCCTATGCCGGAATCCAGCACCCGCCGGTGGACCTGGACGGCTGAGGCCGGGAAGCGCATCGCCGGGCGCGTGATACACTCTTCTTTCGGCTAAGGGTTATATGCCCTCCGCGGAAGTGGAGAAAGCCTGGGTGGTGGTACGCGTCGCCAGGGGCTCACCCCGGCCGGCGAACGGCGGCGTTGTCCACTTCGGTTTCATCGATCCGCGCCCTGCTGAGCTGCTCTGCGACATCCTCAATTCTCAGAACGCCGATCCCGAGTTCGAATTCCGGGTTCTGGAGATGCCTCCGTTGCGGATCAGCACCCAAGAGCGGCCCTCCTGAAGCAACAGTAGAGACCCGAGCGGCCGTCCGTGACCGGCCATGATCTGTGTCATTCCGGAACGTTCAGCGTCTTAGCGGTCAGCACGCGCCCTTTACAGTGGAACGGCGCCAGCACTTAAAGCTGAAAGCTGATGGCTGACCGCTGACAGCTTTCCCCAACGGCGATTTCAAATGCGTTTGGCTAGGTTCCGGGGGTACTTTGTGGTTCAATTCAGGAACCATGAAC
>CAYVGN010000205.1:0-6149 GCA_964451215.1 uncultured Acidobacteriota bacterium | reverse complement strand
AGTGCCGCCGGCTGTCCAGCTTCACAATCCCCTGAATCTGTTTCTCCAGGTGCGGAGAACCGGTGAAGTTGTACAGCCGCAGGATCTCCTGGAGGGCCTCCTTGCCTTCGCTCACCAGCGAAAGGTAGTTCAGGGAAAGCTGCGACACCAGCCGCCACAGCGTGGCGTCGCCCAGCCGTGGCCGCAGCGTGGGCGAAGGTTTCTTCAAGGCCACCACTCGCTTGATGGAGGGCATGCCTTCCAACTCGAAGTCCCCGGCCTCGCTGCCGAAGGGCAGTCGCGCAGGCAGGTCCCGATTGGTGCACAGGCAGCGCACGGTGAGCACCTCTCCCACCGTGGCGGCCACGCGCCCCGACAGATCCACCAACGACAGCCACACCTCGGTGCCCTCGTCTGGCCGCCGCGCCCCGGGGCCCGGCGCGCCCGCCTCCTCCGCGCGGGCGCTCGCGCTGCGCCGCCGCAAGTAGTAGAACACCTCCTTGCGGTCCTGCGCCTGCGCGTGCCGGAACGAGTAAAGCGGCGGGATCTCGGGCAGGCGCGGGTTGGCAGTCACCACCTCGCTGACCGAGAAGATCTCCAGCGCCTGCCGCCGCCGCACATCGGGCTTGATTTCATACTCGTGCCGCGTGTGATCCACCGTGATGGGCTCCGCGGTGTGCGGGAACAGGTTGATTACCGGGCAGCAGTTCAGCCGCAGGGTCCGCGCCGTCACCCCCACTTCCAGCGCTTGCTGCCGGTCCGGACGCTCGAACCGCCCAATCAGGAAAACCACCTCGGCGCGGTCCTGGAAGCCCGCCGGGCCCAACTGATCCAGCCCCGTCAGGTCCAGGAAAAAAAACTTTTCCGGGAAGCTGAAGTACTCCTGAAGCAGACGGTAGCCCAGAAAGGACCGGCGGGGATAGGGCAGCACGCCTTCATCCTCGGCGAAACCCACCGGACGCAACGCCTCGGCCGGGAGCCGGAGCTGGCGCGACCGCGACCCCGGGTCCCGGATCAGAATCCCGGTGCAGTTGTTGCACAGCAGCTCGTACAAGTTGTGGACGAGGCCGCTCTCCCCGTGCAGATAGAACCGCAGGAAGCTCCAGGCCAGCTTGCCGAACTGCACATCCGCAAAGCACTTCAGCTCCACTCGCAGCGCGGCCACCGCCTCCGGCGCCCGCAGCGGCGGTTCCAGCCGCTCCGGCGCCGTCCAGCCTGCCTCCTTCACGCTCACCGGCCACAGCGTGGTTTCGTAACAGGTCCGGAACTGGCACCGCACCCGCTCCACCGGCCGCGAGTACAACATCGAGTCACGCGCGATCCGCAGCCCGGTGGTCAGCTTGCCTGCCTCCGGATCCAGGTGAAGCTCCACCACCGACATCGACGGGACAGGCCGGATGTAGTGCGGGTATAGGGCCTCCAGCAGCGCCTCGGTGATCTCCGGAAACTCGTCGTCGATCTTCAGCCGGACCCGCGCCGCCAGGAAGGCGAAGGCCTCCACCAGCCGCTCCACGTGCGGGTCCGGCGGATCCGCCCCCAGTTGCAGACGCGACGCGATCTTGGGATACTTCTCGGCGAACTCCAGCGCCAGGGTGTTCAGATAGCGCAGCTCGCTGTCGTAGTACTCCTTGAGATCGTCACGCATCTAAGCACACCCAGACGCTCCCGCTGCACTGTCGGAACCGGGATTCACGCTACGCAACCAAGATTCCTGAAGAATGTCCCTCTCCGCTCTTCCTGGCTCTTGCCTTTTGCCCTTTGCCTTTTGCCTTTTGCGCTTTGCCTTTTGCCTTTCCCCTCTCCCTACTGCCCCTGCACTTCGTACGTCCCGCTGGTCACGTCCAGGGTAGTGTCGAAGAGAATCCGCTCCGGGGCCGGGTCCACGCGCAGCAGCGCCTGGATCTGGAAATGCAGGGCCTGCGTGTCCAGCGTGGGCGCCACCATGCTCACCCGGACGTTCATCAGCCGCGGCTCGAAGGCCGCCACCACGTTCTCCAGCAATTGCACCAGGCGGTTCTGGTCCGCCACGGAGCGCAACGCGAAGGAGCTGAGGTCGGGCAGGCCGTAGTTGTAAAGAGATCCCTCCAGGTAGCTTTTCTCGGGCAGCGGTTCCGCAACCCGCCGGGTGTTAAGAATCCAGTCCAGGTTGGCGCGCACTGAGTCCTTGAGCTGGCGCAGGGCCTGGCTGCGGCCCAGCGTGCGATCGGCGGAGAGGCCCGGCTCGAAGTCCTGGAGCCGGTCCCAGATCGACTGCGTGATGGGCGCTTCCAGCTCGCGACGCGCCATGGCTACCTCGCGCAGGCCAGCGCCTGCACCGGATCCAGGCGGCAAATGCGCGCGTAAATCTTCTGCCGCTCCTCGGCGCTCACCCCCAGCTTATTCATGCTGCGGTACAGCAGCGAGAGCGCGTGGGCGATCATCTCCGGGGTCTCCCACTCCTCCAGGCGCCGCCGCTCGATCTCCGCCGCCAGGTCCTCCAGCACCGGACAGGCCACCGCCTCCAATCCCGTGCCCAGACAGATCTGGGCCAACTGCACCTTGCGCTGGAAGCGGGCCCGCCCGGAGCGCTCCTGGGCTGCCTCGCGCGCCAGGATCTCGATGGCTTCGGTGGCGCGTCCCGCCCGGGCGGCCTCCAGAGCCACCTCGTAAGCGTCCCGCACCAGGGTGCCGTCCTCCGCCATGATCTCCGGCTCCTCCGCCGGGAGCGAAGCGGCGGGCCGCAGGAGCTGCTCGCTCTCCGCCGGCTTTGCCACCTCCTCCAGCCAGGCCCGCGTCTCGGCGTTGGCGGTGGGCGTGTCGTCGCTGAGCGTCCATTCCGGCAGGCCGGGCAGGTCGGCCAGCAACGCCCGGAGTTCTGCACGGATGGCCGCCGCAATCGGATGGTAGTCGCTGCCCAGCTCCTCGCAGGCTTTCACCACGTACCGCTGGAGGTCCAGCCAAGCCCGTCCGCAAGGTTCGCCCATGGCCGTCTCGGCGGTCTCCAGCACCTCCTGCCAGTACCCGTCGCGCGCCAGCGCCTTCAACTGCTGCCGCACCTCCGTGGCCGGCGGCGCCAGCAAGCTCGGATCGGGTTCCGGGCCCGCGGCCCGCAACTCCCCCCAGCGCAGCCCGCGCAGCAGCAGGTAGGAGACGGGGCTGTAGGCGTCCTGCTGCCGCAAGAACCGCGCCACTGCCTGCACCCGCTCAATGGCGTCCTCGGTATCCGTCGGCTCAGCCGCCAGCACTCTCCTGCGGGCCGGCTTTGCCGCCACCGCCGGCGCGGCAGCCTCCTCCTCCGCGGGCGCTTCTTCTGCCTCCTCGACGAGCGCCGGCGGCGCCGCCTCCTCCACCGTTGGCTCAACCTTGGGATGCTTCAGGTGCACCAGCATCCGCACCGTCTGCTTGACTTCCTCCAGCGTCTTGCGCAGCGGTGCGAAGTTGGGGGCCAGGTCCGCCCCGAACTTCGCCTCGCAAAGCTCATCCAGGGCGCGCAGCCCCGCCAGGCAGCCGTCCAACTCTTCGGTCCGCTGCCGGAGCAGGGCATCCGGAGTGGCCATCACCGCGGCGTCGAAATCCTCCGCAGTGGGTATCTTCAGCTTGACGGCTTCCTCGCGCTCCTGGTGCTTGGTTTCATTCGAGGCCGCCTCCGCTTCGTAACCGATGTCGCGCGACTTGCGGTAGTCAAACCAGTCCAGCTTGCTGGCAGTCAGCGGGACCCGCCTGACCGGCTCTTCCAGCCGGCTGCCTACCCATTCCAGCGGCATGGCACGCAGCCCCAGGTCGCCCTCTTCGATCTCCGGATACAGGGTGTCCCAAAAGCCCTCAACCAAGCCCCGGAGCAAATCCAGACCCGCCTTCAAGCCCGGATACCCGTCCAGTCGCAGCACCGCCTCCGTCAGCCAGGCCGCCACTTGCAGGTCCTTGCTTTGGGTCGCCAGGATCTCCCCGGCCAGTTTCACCACTCGGGGCCAGTCGGCCTTCTTCACCTCCCGGCCCCACACGTCCCCCCGGTCCCGCGCGGCAACCGCCTGCTCCTCTTTGCGCGCTTCTTCCAATTCGTGACGGATGGGCGCGTAGCGCAAGTTCTCGCCGCTGGGATTGGGACCCGGGATGGGGTTCAACAGGTCGTCGCGCAGAGGCATCTAGCCGGCACCTCCGTCTGGGGCGGCTAAGCCGGCTCGGCCACCGGCGGCTGGATTTCCAGGCTGCGAAGCTCCAGAATGGGCAATTCCTCGCCGTCCACCAGCAGGATCCTCTGCCCGAAGGCCGCCACCGTACCGTCCTCCTGCTCTTCCCACACCGTCGCGCGGCCCAGCCGCACGGCCTCCTCCGTGTGACGCCAGCTCAGAGGATACAGCGTCGGCAACAGCACTTCGCCCAGTTCCATGTCTCGGAAGGCTGGGCCGGTCCGGACCTGCGCCGGAAGCCAGAGCAGATCCCGCAGCCGCCGCGGGGGCTCGATCCGTATCGCCGCCACGTGCTCGAAGGGGAGCCACATGTAACGGCCTGCCGCCATTAACTCCAGCTTGACCCCGAAGCGCGCGTCGGCGTCTTCCAGCGACAAGAACGGCTTCCCGTTGACCACTCCGCTGACGGCAGGCGGCTCGCGCTCCGGGACCGGCGGGTACTCACCCCGCGCGAACATTTCCTGCCGCTTGCGTTCCACCGCCAGCGCCGCCCGACCCACGAGCACCCATAGGTCCATGGCGGAATCGCCCTGCGGCAGCGCATTGAGCTGCCGTTCGGCGCGGTCATAGTCACCGGCAAAGGCCAGCAACTCGAACAGGAACGCCCGGCTTTGCGTATCGCCGGGATTCTGGCGCAAGTCTGCGGTGAGGGCCGCGATCGCATCCGCCAGCCGCCCCGCCTGGTAGAGCTGTTTGGCGTTCATGGTGTTAGAGTTAGGCCCTGGGCTTCAGCCGCCGGTGCAAGCTGACACCTTTCCGCCTCCGCGATCCGGCGGCTGAATGCGATGGGCAGCGGCAGGTCTAGCCGCCCTTCACCTGCTTGATGTCGTAGTGCGCCTTGATGGCCCCGCCCAGGCTCCCGTCCGGCTTCTGCTCCTTGTACTCGAACTCCACCTTGGTGAAGTTCAGCGAGATCTGGTCCATGGGCACCACGTCCCCGCCGGCAGATCCGCCCGTCTGGAAGGAGGACACCAGGATGTCGGAAAAGGTGACCTTCAAGTACTCCTGCTGGTCCTTCCCGGCCTTGCGGCAAGTCAAGATCGCGCTTTTGATATGGGCGCCCTGCGCGCAGGACAGAAACAGCTTGGGACTGGCCTTGTTCACCCGCATGGTGAAGTGGAAGTCCTGCATCGCGATTCTGCCGGCGCCCATGCCGCCGCCATGCGAGGCGGTCCCCGTCTGGGTCTCACCCCAGGAGAACGATTCGATCTCGATCTCCTCTTTGTGTTTGGAATCCAGGCTCTCGCCGGGGATTCCGTCGATTTTCAGGAAATAATCAACCATCGCCATGTGTGTTTCTCCTCACTTTGATGATCTGTCGCCGCGACAGCAGCCTTACTTCTGCGCCCGCGCCGGCAGTTCCGCCACCAGCCGCAGGCTCACCGTCAGTTCCTCGAGCTGGAAGTGCGGCCGCAACAACGCCACCGCCCGGTAGCAACCCGGTTTGCCCGGAATCTCTTCGACGTCCACCCGCGCCTCCCGCAACGGGTACTGCCGCTTGGTCTCCTGGCTGGCCTGATCGTCTTCGGTGACGTAGTTGTGAATCCACTCGTTGAGATACCGCTCGGTTTCAGAGCGCGACATGTAGCTGCCCACCTTGTCCCGCATCATCACTTTCAGGTAGTGCGCGAAGCGGGAGATCGCCAGGATGTAAGGCAGCGCCGCCGACAGCCGGGCATTGGCCGTGGCCCGCTCGTCGTCGAACACCTTGGGCTTCTGCGCCGATTGCGCGCTGAAGAAGGCCGCGTGATCCTTCCCCTTGCAATGCACCAAGGCGATGAACCCCAGGTCCGCCAGCTCCTTCTCCCGGCGGTCGCTAATGGCGATCTCGGTGGGACACTTCAGCGCCACGTCGCCCTCGTCGGTGAGGAAGTTGTGGACCGGCAGGCCCTCCACCATCCCCCCGCTTTCCACTCCGCGGATCGAGGCGCACCAGCCGGTCTCCGCGAACGACTCGGTCAGCCGCGCCCCCAGCGCGTACGCCGCGTTCCCCCACAGGTACTT
>CAYVGN010000204.1:1848-6167 GCA_964451215.1 uncultured Acidobacteriota bacterium | reverse complement strand
CTTTCCCTGCCCGGCATGGATGAGTTGATGGCCTTTCTGGAGATCTCCCAGTGGGTGAAGAGTGGGAGCTACGACTGCGTCATCGTGGATACTGCGCCGACCGCGCATTCCATCCGCCTGCTCACCATGCCCGCGCTCCTCCGTACGTGGCTGGCTGCATTGAACGCACTGCTGGCGAAACACCGCTACCTCAAGGCCCGTTTCCATGCGCCTGTTTCCAGCGACGAGAGCGAGGACCTGCTGGAGGAGCTGGCAGTTTCAGTGCAGGAGATGGAAACGCTGCTAAAGGACCGCGCCCGTTGCCGGTTTGTGCCCGTGATGCTGGCCGAGGCGCTGGCTGTCAGCGAGACGTGCGCGCTGGTGCGGGAACTGCGGCGCCTGGACGTGGCGGTCAGCGAGATTGTCATCAACCGGCTCGTTCCGCCCAGCTCCTGTCCGGTCTGCGCCCGTGAGCACAGCCGGCAGATGGAGCAGCTTGAAAAGCTCTTCCGCAAGCTGCCCGGCTGCACCTTCTGGGGAGTGCCGGTCTACGAGGAGGAGGTTTGCGGCCGCCAGCGGCTGGAGGCGTTTTGGGGTGGAGCCGAGACGCTGCCTGGGGCCGCAGCGCTCCCGGCCCCCGCGCCGGTGGCGCTGCTGGCCCGCGCAGAGGTGGCCGCCGCGGGACCTTCGCCGGACCTCGGCCTCCTCGTATTTGCCGGCAAGGGCGGTGTGGGGAAGACGACGCTGGCCTGCGCCACGGCCCTCCGCCTGGCCGGCGATTCTCCGCAAAAGGCAGTCCTCCTCTTGTCCGCCGACCCGGCCCCCTCCCTGTCCGCCTGCCTGGACTTCCCCTTGAGAGCCACGCCGACGCGCGTGGCGCCCGGGCTGTGGGCGATGGAGATAGACGCCCAGGCGCAATTCGACACCTTGAAGCAGCAATACCGGGAAGAACTGAATGAGTTCCTGGAGTCCGCACTCTCCAACCTCGACCTGGCCTTCGACCGGGAGGTCATGGAAAGGATTCTCGATCTGTCACCGCCGGGGCTGGACGAGGTCATGGCCCTGACCGGGGTCGCGCAGCTCCTGGCCCAGGGCGCCTACGATATCGTGGTGGTGGATTCGGCGCCCACCGGCCACCTGATCCGGCTGCTGGAGCTTCCCGAGTTGATGGACCAGTGGCTCAAGGCATTCTTCGGAATCCTGCTGAAATACAAGCGGCTTTTTCGGCTGCCGGGAATCACCCAGCGCCTGGTGGACATCTCCAGAAACGTGAAGCGCTTCCGGGCCTTGCTGGGGGATCCCCGCAAGTCAGCGGTCTACGCCGTCAGCATTCTGACGCGAATGGCCTTTGAAGAAACGAAGGACCTGCTGCAGGCCTGCGAGCGCATGGGCATCTCGACGCCGCTGCTCTTTCTCAACCTGGCGACGTCGGCCGGCACGTGTGGTCTGTGCTGCTCACTGCAGCGCAGAGAGCAACAGATCCGCCGGCAGTTCCGGGAAGCTTTTCCCGATCGGCAGCAGCCTCTCGTCTACAGGCAGGAAGAGCCCCGCGGGTTGGAGGATCTGGAGGCGCTGGGCCGGCTGTTGTACTCGCCCGTGGCCGGCGAAGAGCCAGCGATCATGTCATGTCCAACCACAAGGCGATGAGGACAGCACGGCCGCATTTCCTGGAAGCTGCACAGCAGGTGACGTTGTGCGAAGTCCTCGACCGAGTCCTCAACAAGGGGGCCGTGATCCACGGAGACCTTACGATTTCAGTAGCCGACGTGGACCTGCTCTACGTCGGGCTGCAGCTCATTGTCGCTTCCGTTGAGGCGGCCGTGCGGGCCGGCGCCCGGCGCCGGGAAAGGGTGGGGCACGTTGGGATGTAAAGCCGAAACTGCGCAATCCGCGGCAGGGGCGGAATTTGCCAGGGTCATGCGGACGGGCAGACCGTCGCAGCCGGCACTGCCGCACGGCCGCCTGAACCTCAGGCCTGACGATGTGAAGAACGGGCTCGGGCGGCTGGTCCTCGTCCTGGTGAAGCTGCTTCACGAATTATTGCAGCGCCAGGCGCTTCGATTGGTGGAAGCCGGTTCTCTGACGCGCAACCAGGTGGAGCGCCTCGGCCTCACGCTGATGAGGCAGGCCCAGGAGATCGACAGGCTCCGGCAAGAGTTTGGCCTAAGCGAGGAGGACCTGAATCTGGACCTGGGGCCGATAGGCAAGCTGCTCTAGGCGGGGGCATCCTTATGACGCAAGGCCGGGTCACACATGCGGTCGAGACCTCCACGCTGGCAGATATCCTCGAGCGGGTGCTGGACAAGGGAATTGTCATCGCCGGAGACATCAAGGTCAAACTCGTGGACATCGAATTGCTCACCATCCAGATTCGACTTGTAATCTGCTCCGTGGACAAAGCCGTGGAGATGGGAATGAACTGGTGGGCCCAAAACCCGGATTTCCAGTCGAAGACAGCCGCGAAGGAAATTGCCCATCCCGTCTCGCCTCTTGCCCGATAGCCTGGCAGGGGTAAGAAGCAAGTCGCTCAGGGCGCGGCCCGCAACCAGCTTGCCGGGAGCAGATGCGAATCACTCGGAACCGGCGGAAAGGGCCCGCTGGCGGCTGGGGGCCAGCGGGGAGAACAACGGCGCGTCCAGCTTCACCCGCAGGCCCAGGGGATCGCCCTTGCCTTGCTCCCACCAGATGGTGCTGTCCTGGGCGTAGCGAGAAATCACTTCCATGACCGCCAGCACGTTGGCGGCTTCCTGCCGGGAGAAGCGACGGGCATTGCCGTTGTGGCTCATGGTCGCCCGCGCAAGGTCAATCTCGTAAGTGTACTTTCCCTTCTCGGCCGCGAACTCGCCCTTCTCGTTCTGCTTCCCGCGCGAGACCGCCCAGGTCAGCTTTCCAGTCTGCGGGTTCCAATTAACGTACTCCAGGCGACGCGTCTTCGTGGCCGTCTTGGGAGCGTCTTGGGCCAGCAACGACGCCGAACACAGCAACACAATCGCAACCAGTTTCGCCAACATATCCCTTCCCTTACTCTTTCTCTCAACCACCCCGGTCCCCGATGTGGCGCCTCTGCCCGGCCAGGACGCCGGCGGGCGCTGCCGCTTAGCGGCCGAAGGCGCGCGAGGCCTCGGCGCTCTGCCGGGCCAGGCGGACGTGTTCCACGTCGCCCATCACCACCAGCACGCTGTTGCCTTTGACCACCTCGCTATCGTGTGGATTATACCGGAAAGTCTCGTCGGTGGTATGGCGCAGCGCCAGGCACGACAGGTTGAATTTCTCGCGCAGTTCAAGCCGCCCCAGTTCCTGTCCCACCCAGACCGAGTGGTAGGGCACCTGGATCTCCTCGATGCGCAGGGTCTGCGACACCTCCTTCAGCATCAGGTCCAGGAAGGAGACCACCTGGGGGCGGATCATTTCCGAGGCCATGCGCATGCCGCCGATGAAATTGGGGGAGACGGTGGCATTGGCGCCGGCGCGCAGGATCTTCTCGCCCATCTTGGGCTCCACGTGCCGGGCGACAATGCGGATGGTGGGGTGCTTCAGGCGCACGGTGATGGTCACCACCAGGTTGTCCTTGTCAGAGGGGAGAGCAGCCACCACGCCGCTGGCCCGGTCCAGCCCCGCCTGGTCCAGCACTTCCTCGTCAGTGGCCTCGCCCTCCACCAGCGCCACCGCCGGCACCACCTCGTACTTTTCCCGGTACTTCTCCAGCCGTTCCGGGTCGTGGTCCACCACTACTACCTGGCGCTGGCACTTGAGCAGCTCGTCCACGATTGGCTGGGCCGTTTCGCCGGCGCCACAAACGATTACGTGGCCGCCGAACCCGGCGATGCGCTTCTGCATCTTGCGCCTCCAGAAGATGTTCTTCAGCTCGCCTTCCACTACGAAGGCGGTGGCCACGGAAAAAACATAGAGCATCAGGCCGATCCCGAAGGTCAGCACCAGCAGGTTGAAAGCCCGCAGCCCGGCGCTGTGGCTGGTGTCCACAATCTCGGCGTAGCCCACGCTGGACAGCGTGACGATGGTCATATACAGCGCGTCCAGCCAGGCGACGTCGCGCCCGAAGAACTTGTAGCCGCAGGTGGCGGTGACGATGACCGCCCCCAGCAAGATTAGAGCAGTGACCAGCCGGCGCCGGAGTTCCATACCTTCGGGGTTCAGTAGGGCGGAAGAACGCTGTAGATTCTATCGGAACCAGCCGTAGCCCGTGCAGGGAAAATGTAGCTTCTCTCGCCAGGTGTACCCGACGCTACAACAGGGCAGCAAAAGTAACGCCATGGCGGAGTTGGACCGGCGTGAACGGGCGCGCCGCCGGCTCTCGCACATGTCGAAGACGGGGAGCAGTT
>CAYVGN010000204.1:0-1748 GCA_964451215.1 uncultured Acidobacteriota bacterium | reverse complement strand
AGGTTAGTCGTCCGCGGACCCTAACGCACAGGCCCAGCAGCTTCAGCACCCCGCCGGGGCGGGACTCCCCGGGCGCTAGAAGCCCACGGCGGGGCGAACCAGCATGCTCAGAACAGCGGCAGTGCCGGATCGGGTCCGGCGCCCTTCGGGGTCTCAATCACCCGCACGATCCTTCTTTCCGGCACTGAGATAACAAAGATGCGGTCCTGGTCCTGGACGCCGGCGTAAGCGGTGCGGCCGTCGGCCGACATCGTCAGGGAGAGGGGTCGCCCGCCGAGCGGCAACACCAATGTTTCCTTCCTGCTGGCCACGTCGGCGAAGCCGACCGCCTCGCCCGCTTGCAGGTTGTACACCAGCGTCTTGCCGTCCGGGGTCAGCGCGATCCTGCCGGGGCCCTTGCCCGTCCGGATTACTCCAGCCCGCTCTTGCAGGCCCGCATCAATGATGGAAATCGAGTTGCCGTCCGAGTTAGTCACGTAGATGAAGCGGCCGTCGGGTGAGCGTACCCCTCCTTGCGGCCGCCCGTCGGTAGGGATCAGTTTCACCCTTCCGGTGGCCAGATGGACGGCAGCCACCGTCGCCGAGCCGGTATTGCTGACATAGGCCCGTTCCCCGCCCGGGCCAAACAGCACCATATGCGGCGACCTGCCCTGCACATCGTATTTCTTCAGCACCCGCCGCTGGACCGGGTCAACCAGCAGCAGGCCGTGCGGGTTCTCAATGGTCACCACCATCCGCCCTGACCTCGGGTCAATGTCCATGCCGTGCGGGCGCCGGAAGTTTCCCAGGTCAATGACCCCAATCTTGCTGCGAGACTCCAGTTCGATGATTGAGATGGTGTTGCCGCCCTCTCCCGGCTCAGTCATCCAGAGGATGCCGTTGTCGGAGACGTAGAGGTAGCGGCCGTCCGGGGAGCGGATGATCTCGTGCGGGACTTTGCCCACCGGGACGCCGACCAGCCGCCGGCCGTCGGCGGTATAGAAGCCTACCGCTCCGGCAATCTTTTCAACTACGGCCAGCGCCGCTCTTTCTGCAAAGGCGCCGGGCGCCAGGAAAAACCAGACAGCCAGAAGATGACAGGTCCTCATACGCTGAGGAGTTTACACGCTTGTGCGTCCCGTGGAGGCCGTGACATCTCACACGTGGGGCGCGGCCCTGTTCTGTGGGGTCCACGCTGACGGTGGGCTTCCCTTGCCAGTCGCGTGAAGCCGAGGCGCCGGCGGCCGCGGCGGGGAGCGCACGCTGGCCGGTATGGCTCCTGACAACTTCCCTCTCTGAGAAGCGCGCCGGGCAAGAGCCCCGGTGCTATACTCCCGCAGCGATGCCCGGCCCATAAGGAGGTCCGCATGCCGAAGGCTGTATTTCCACTGACGCGTCGTGAATTCGTTCTGTCCGTTTGCAGCATTCCTTTCTGTTCTCTTCACCTGAACGCCGAGGAGTGGGAAGCGATGCCGTGGAACGGTCCCGCCACTGTAGCCAAGGTATACCTGGCCGCTCCCACGGTGCACTGGCCCAAGCCGACCCTGGATATTGCGGCGGAAGTTGCCGAGGTGGAGGCTCGACTCACTGAGGTTCAGCGCAAAAACGCCGCCAATGTCCGCTTCGTGGGCGGCGAGGTTCTGCGAACCGAGCAAGAGGTTCGACCGTGGCTGGCCAAACTGGGCGACAGCGACGGGGTACTGATGGTGCCCGTGGCACAGCCGACTCCGCCGCTGCGGGCGCTGGTTGAAGGCCTGCCCGTGCCGGCC
>CAYVGN010000203.1:0-6199 GCA_964451215.1 uncultured Acidobacteriota bacterium | reverse complement strand
ACAGCCACACCGCCACCCCACTGAATGGAGCGCGGGCTCTTATAACCCGGGTCCCAACCGATGGGCCCCATGCCGAGGTAGGGGCTGAAGGTGCCGGCCCCCAGCGCCGCCGGAATGCTGTTGATCTGCTCCACGGTCAGGATGGGCAGCTTGTCCAGCGTGTAGTTGTTCAGGTCAATGCCGATCAGCTTGAGCTGCTTGTAAACGGTGTTGTTGGGGTTGCCGGGCACGATGATGGGCAACTGGATGGACAGGTCACCGGGGGGAACGCGGTAGTTGTTTGAGGGAGCCGCAGCCAGCAGCATCGGGGTCCGCGCGTAGAAGACGCCGAAGTTGGCGCGCACTACGGTCTTGCCGTTGCGTGCCGGGTCCCAGGCAAAGCCCAGGCGCGGCATGAACTGCCTACCCAGCGCGGGTTTTATCCTGGGGTCGGTTTGCTTGGCCGGGAATGCCGGTTTGAGCACCTGGTCCAGCGCTTCCTTGTTATTAGTCGCCGGCTCGGGCAGGTACTGGCCTTCCCAGCGGAAGCCGTAATTGAGCGTGAAGTTGGGCTTGATGCGCCAACTGTCCTGCATGAAGAAAGCCACGTCCTGCCCGGAGAAGTCCAGCAGCAGGTTGCCGATCTGGCGGCGGTAAGTGACCGCCGTACTGTCAAAGCGGTTACCGGTCGCGCGGGAAAGAATGGTCATGAGGGTAGCCGGGTCGGAACCGGAGACGCTGAAGGACCCAAACTGATTGAAGCCGAATGCCTGGAAGGCGTTGACGTAGTTGTACTCGCCGCCCAGCTTCAGGCTGTGCGTGCCGCGCTGCCAGTTCAGGTTGTCGGAGATCTGGAAGCGGTCGTCGGTGAGCGTGGTGGGCAGGAAGTCGCGGCTGCCGAAGGTTCCCACCGCGGTCGAGACGGTGGCCGAACGGGAATTGGCGGCGCGCGGCCGGTTTTCACGCGAGAACTGGAAGCGCAGTTCGTTGGCCAGGGTGGCCGAAAGAACCGACACCAGCGAGCCGTTGGCGGTGTGGGTCTGGTCGCCCTCGGTGCCGTTGTTGGTCTGGGCGCGGGTGGTCAGCGGGTCTATGGCGTCGCCCACCGAGGTGGCGTTCCTGCCCTCGTTGCGGCTGTGGTTGTAGCGAGCGAAGAAGCGGTGCCCGCCGGCAAACTGGTAGTCAAAGCGGCCCACGGCCGCGGTGGCATCGTTGGTCTGAGTGAAGGGCTCTTCCAGGCCGCTGTAAAAATCGTAGGCCTCGGCGTAGGCGGGTAACCGGGCAGTGGGCCGCAGCCGAGAGAAAAAGACCTGCCGCGGGTTGCGGATGTACTGCTGCTCGGCCGACCCGAAGAAGAAGATGCGGTCGCGCTTGATGGGCCCGCCTAAGTTGCCGCCGAACTGGTGCCGCGTCTCCAGCGACTGCCGCTCGCGCGCGTCCTTCACCCCCAGTTCCTTGTGCCGCAGCAGGTAGAAGGCCCCGCCGTGCAGGTCGTTCGTCCCGCCATTGGTGACCGCGGTGACCACACCGCCGGTGGAGCGCCCGAATTCGGCCGCGTACCCCGAGGTGATTACCTGGAACTCGGCGATGGAATCCTGGGGCACGGTGAAGGCGGAGTTGGAGCGCTCGCCGCCGCGGATGCCGCCGAAGAACGGCTCGGTGTAGTCGGCCCCGTCAATGTGCATGGTGGTATTGATGCCGCGCTGGCCCAGGATGGAGATCTGCCCGCGCTGCCCCTCCACCGTGGCCGTGGGGGAGATCACCGCCAGGTCCTGGAAGCGGCGGCCGTTGATGGGCAGGTTGAGGATGAAGCGGTCGCTCATGATGGTGCCCGGCTCGCTGCGGGTCACCTCGATCAGCGGCGCGCTCACCTCGATGGTTTCGGCCACGGCGCCGATCTTGAGCGAGAAGTTGACGTCCACCGCCGTGCCCACGTTCACCACTACGTCGCTGGCGGTGGCCGGGGCAAAGCCGGGGGCGCTCACTGCCACCTTATAGCGGCCCGCCGGCAGGAGCACGGCACGGTACTGGCCCACCTCGTTGGTGACCAGCTCGCGGATCAGGCCGGTGGCCAGGCTCGTCACCGTAATCTTGGCGCTGGGAACCACCGCGCCGTTGGGGTCGGTTACCGTCCCCACGATCTGCCCGGAAGCAGCCTGGGATTGCGCCCGGGCGACACCTGCGGCCATCAGCAGGCAGGCCAGCAGGGCACACGAAACGAGCAAGACACGCCGCGCGCTCATAGATGTCACTCCTCTTCTTACCTCGCCTGTAACCGTAGGACGGCCGATGATACCACCGTTAGTCCCAAGTCCCAAGTCCCAGGTCAAGGGGTGAAGCGGTCCGCGGGGGAGGCCGTTCCACCGCCAGCCGCGGGGAGGAATGAAGCCTGGGCCATCATCAAGTCGCGCTTTTTCGCGCACCCCTGCGTACAAAGAGCCAATCTGGTTGCTCTTTCCCCTTGATTCTGCGATCCTTAGCTGGCCTGAAAATTGCTTCCCCAGGGGCGGTTAAGTTTTTTCTTCCTGGAGGTGCGCCGTGAAGAAGTTCCGTTTCTTGATGGCCGACCGGGACCTGTGGCGCGAGACGAAGGGCTGGAAAGTGCCGCTGGAACACCGGGACGAGCCAAATCTGCTGCGGGGCATGTTCCCCTATTCGGAAGTGCCGAAGATCATGTTCGATCCGGCGCCCGAAGTTCCCATCGATCCCGCCGAGGAGTTGCTGATCACTGACACCACATTCCGCGACGGTCAGCAGGCCCGCCCGCCGTACACGGCCGCGCAGATCGTCGAACTCTACAAGATGCTGCACCGGCTGGGCGGCCCCAACGGGATCATTCGCCAGTGCGAGTTCTTCCTGTACAGCGAGAAGGACCGCGACGCCGTCCGCGGCTGCCAAGAACTGGGCTACGACTACCCTGAGGTCACCGGCTGGATCCGCGCGGTCAAGAGCGATTTCGAGCTGGTGAAGCAAATGGGGCTGAAGGAGACCGGCATCCTGACTTCAGCCTCCGATTACCACATCTTCCACAAACTCGGCAAAAAACGCGAGAAGGCCGCGGAGGACTACCTGGACTTGGTGAAGACAGCCTTGGACGCCGGGCTGGAGCGGGTGCGCTGTCACCTGGAAGACCTCACCCGCGCCGACTTCTACGGCTTTATCATTCCCTATGTGCAGAAGCTGATGGCGTTGGCCGAGGACGCCGGCAAGCCGATCAAGATCCGCATGTGCGACACCATGGGTTACGGCGTGCCGTACGCCGGGGCGGCGTTGCCGCGCAGCGTCCCCAAGCTGGTCTACGGCCTGCACCACGAGGGCGGGGTGCCCAAGGAATGGTTGGAGTGGCATGGCCACAACGACTTCCATAAGGTGCTGATCAATGGCTCCACCGCCTGGCTCTACGGCTGCACCTTCCTGAACGCCACGCTGGCCGGCTTCGGCGAGCGCTGCGGCAACCCGCCGCTGGAAGGCGCGGTCATGGAGTACATCGGGCTGACTGGGACGCCCAACGGCATGGACACGGGAGTGATCACCGAGATCGCCGACTACCTCAAGCACGTCTGCGGTATGCCCATCGCCGACAATTACCCGTTCATCGGCGCCAACTTCAACGTGACCATGGCCGGTATCCACGCTGACGGCACGCTCAAGGACGAGGAGATTTACAACATCTTCGACACTGCGAAGATCCTGAGCCGGCCGGCGGGGGTCAGCATTACCGACAAGTCGGGCCTGGCGGGCATCGCTTTCTGGATTAACCACACCTTCCGCCTTGCAGGGGAACGGCGGGTCGACAAGAGCCACCCGGGCGTGGCCAAGGTTAACGCCTGGGTGGAGCAGCAGTACAAGCAGCTCCGCACCACCGCCATCTCGCCCGAGGAAATGATGGAGCAGATGAAGGTGCACTTCCCCGAGCTGGTCAGCCCCAAGCCGGCCGCGGCCGCCGACTGAGACCAATCAACAGGGCCCGGCCCCCAACCGGGCCCTCCGGGCCCTGCGAGGACCGGCTGGATGCCGGGCTTCCCGCGATTGACCCGGCACAGGGATCCTTCCCGCCCTCGCTCGCCAATGATTCGATTTCGCCCTGTGGCTCTGTGGCCAGCCGCTCAGAAGACGTACTTCAGGCCGAACTGGATGCGGCGCGGTTCGCCGGCCGCGTTGATGGTGGCGGTGCTGGCTGCCCGCAGACCGGCCGCCGGCTGATCGAAGAACGGGGTGTTGGTGAAGTTGAACGACTCGAACCGGAACTGGATGTGGTGGCCCTCCCAGGGCAGGTTGAAGCGCTTGGAGAGGATGAAGTCGAAGTTGCGCAAGCCGGGACCATAGAGCACATTGCGCCCGGTGTTCCCGAACACGCCGGGCGCGCTCTGCACAAAGGCGAACTCGTCGAACCAGCGGTCAATAGTGGGCTGGTCGAGCTTGCCGCTGCGTATGCGGTCGCCGCGGTTGCGGGTGCCGCTGTTCTGCGGGTCGCCGGGGTAGTTGACGTCGAACGGGTAGCCGGTGCGCAGCGTGAGCAGGCCACCCACCTGCCAGCCTCCCAGCATCGCCTCCAAGGCCCCCGGCCAGTTGGCCCCGAACGGCTTGTTCCGCCCGAACGGCAGCTCGTAGGTGAAGCTGGCCAGCAGGTTGTGGCGGCGGTCCAGGCTGGAGTTCCCCCGCTCGGCCGAGTAGTTGTACTGGTTGGCGATACCGGAGAGGTTCTGGTCCAGCGATTCCTCGCCCTGGTCAATGGTGTGGGACCAGGTGTAGGAGGTGAGGAAGGTCAGGCCCCTGGAGAAGCGCTTCTCCAGGCGTGTCACCAGGGCATTGTAGTTGGAGTTGTTCCCCACGTCGCGCAGCGTGACGTTGTTCCACTTGGGGCGCACGCGCCGCAGCGACTCGCGGATGGTGGGGTGGGGCCCGCCGTTGTTGATGTTGCGGCCCCGGTAGAGTTGCGACGCCTTGGCGCCCTGGTAGCCCATGGCCAACAGGATGTCGCCGGGCAGCTCCCGCTGCACGTCGAAGAACCACTGCGTGGCGTACTGGTTGGGGAACTCGTCTAGCGAGGACTCGACGTTGGTGCCCGGCACCGGGGCCTTGGCCGGCAGTTCCACCGGCGCAAACCCGTCCTTGACGAAGGCCGCCGCCGTCACGTTGGTGCCGTTGACGATCACCTCGGTGAAGTCCGGGGTCTGGTTGATCCAGCGTGCGCTCTCGCTGGTGAGGTAGTCGGCCTCGCCGTAAAAGAGGCCGAAGCCGGCGCGCACCACCGTCTTGTTGGTGAGGCGGTAGGCCAGGCCCAGGCGCGGGGCTAAGTTGTTCCAATCCTGGTCGCAGCCGCAGTCGCG
Source organism: uncultured Acidobacteriota bacterium (assembly GCA_964451215.1). Taxonomy (GTDB): domain Bacteria; phylum Acidobacteriota; class Terriglobia; order JAJPHL01; family JAPKYU01; genus CAYVGN01. The sequence continues at coordinate 890 of CAYVGN010000203.1, read as the reverse complement.
GCCGTTCTTGGGGCGCTGGAAGGTCTCGTAGCGCGGGTCAGTGGGGGCCACGTTGTACTCGGTCAGGAAGCGGCTGACGCCCAGCCGGCCCACCGGCACCCCCTCGGGGAAGTAGGGCGACTGGAACAGTTCCCAGCGCAGCCCGATGTTCATGGTCAGCTTGGGGGTGATCTTCCAGTCGTCGTGGAAGTAGAGGCCCCAGTAGGGGGCGATGGCGTCCTCGCTGAGCTGGTTGCCGACGGTGGTCTGGCTGGACCAGCCCAGCAGCATGTCGGCCAGCCCGTTGCCGGTCACGTTGCGGCTGGTGGCGTCGTTGGGCTTCTCGGCCGTGTACACCTTGCTGAAGGAGAACAGGCCGCGACGGAAGCGCTGCGCCTCGCGGAAGATGTCCAGGCGGCGGAACTCGACGCCGGCCTTCAGCGCGTGCCGTCCCCGCTGGATCAACAGGTTGTCGTTGATCTGGATGTTGTCCATCCAGTTGCGGTTGGGCCAGAAGCTGCGCGAGCCGATCTCGTTGTAGCCGGCGGGCGAGAAGCGGGCCAGCCCGTGGTCCAGGCCGTCGTTGAACGCGTCCCCGGGGGCGCCCCGGACGCCAAGTTTCTTGTTCAGGTTCTCCTTGTCCAGGATGTCGAAGCGCGTCGGGTAGTGCAGGAAGCCGAAGCGCAACTCGTTGAAAACCGTGGGGGTGAAGGTGTGGGTCCAGCTCCCCACCCAGTTGTCGGCCGGCAGATTCACGGTCTGGCCCAGGCCGCCGCCCTGCGCCGAGAGCGGCAGCGGGCCGTTTTGCAGCTTGAAGTCGCGCCGGATGCTCCAGCGGACAAAGGTGCGGTCCCGCTCCCGGAACTGTCTCTTATACACATCTGACGCTGCCGACGAATAGAGAGGTGTAG
>CAYVGN010000202.1:0-6245 GCA_964451215.1 uncultured Acidobacteriota bacterium | reverse complement strand
CAACTGGAGTACGTGGCCATCGGCCGTCACGCCGGCAAGCGCCTTTGGCGCAAGGGGCTGGAGCTGGCTTGGCGCAGCCTGCGCCTGCTGGGGTTCGCTCGCCGGCAGGACTTTTCGCTGGCCTTGTGTCATGGCGCCCGGGCAATCGCCCTGCCGGCGCGCCTGCTCGGGATTCCGCTGTTTGTGATGATGGATTACGAGCACAGTTTTGCCCTGCCATTCCGGCTCTGGGCCACCCGCCTGCTCTTTCCCGAGGTGGTGCCCGACGAGGTCTTGCAGCAGCTTGGCTTCGATCTGCGGCGGGTGGCCAAGTACCCGGGCCTGAAGGAAGAACTGTACGTTTACAGCTTTCGGCCCGATCCCGCGGTCCTAGAACGGCTGAAGGTGGACCCCGGTAAGGTGCTCGTGATCACACGGCCCCCGGCGACCATGGCCCATTACCACGCCCGGCAGAGCGAGCTGCTCTTCTGGCGAACGATGCAGCGCCTCATCGGTCGGCGGGACCTGGAGGTGATTCTTCTTCCTCGCACCGCCGAACAAGGGGCAGAAATCCGCGCCAAACTCGGTAACGCCCACAACCTGCGGATTCCACAGGAAGTGGTCTACGGGCCAAACCTGCTTTGGCATGCCGACCTGGTGATCGGCGGCGGTGGAACCATGAACCGCGAAGCAGCCTGCTTGGGCGTCCCGGTCTACAGCCTCTTCTCCGGCCCGTCCGGAGCCGTGGACCGCTACCTGGGAGGGCAGGGGAAACTGGTGCAACTCGAGACAGCCGAAGACGTAGAAAAAATTAGGCTGGAGAAGCGGAGTTCTCGGCCGGCATTGCCGCCCCGGGAGCGTTGCCAAAAGCTGGTTGTACACATCGTGAATCAGGTTCTGGAGGCTGCGACGGCTCCGGCGAGCCAGCGCGCCGCACGGCGCCGGCCTTAGCCTGCTTCCCTGCGAAGGCCAGTCGTGGCCGGCGAGCGCGTCGCGGCGGGAGATCAACTGTGCTGGTGTTGAACGTGGTTGGGGCCCGGCCCAACTTCATCAAGATTGCGCCGGTGGTGAAGGCCATGCGGCAGTGCGGCCTGCCGCAGTTCCTGGTTCACACCGGGCAGCACTACGACGAGAGGATGTCGGAGCTGTTTTTCCGCCAACTGGGGATTCCCGAGCCCGACCTGAACCTGGAAGTAGGCTCGGGGAGCCACGCGGCCCAGACCGCCGAGGTGATGAAGCGCTTTGAGCCGGTGGTCCTGGAGAAGCGGCCGGACCTGGTGGTGGTCGTCGGCGACGTGAATTCCACGCTGGCCTGCGCCCTGGTGGGGGCCAAGCTGAACATCCCGGTGGCCCACATCGAGGCCGGGCTCCGCAGCTTCGACCGCACCATGCCGGAGGAGATTAACCGGGTGCTGACCGACGCCATCTCCGACCTGCTCTTTGTCAGTGAACGCAGCGGGCTGGTGAACCTGAAGCGCGAAGGCATCCCCGACGAGAAGGTGCACTTTGTCGGAAACGTGATGATTGACACGCTTCTGCTGCACCGCGAAGCCGCCGACAAGAGCGACATTCTGGACCGCCTCGGCCTGGGCCGCCAACAGCGCTACGTCCTGGTCACGCTGCACCGTCCGTCCAACGTGGACGATCCCGAGAGGCTGGCGGGCCTGCTGCGCGCCCTGGCCGAGCTGGCCCGCCACCTGCCCGTCATCTTTCCCATTCACCCGCGCACCAGGAAGAAGGCGGAGGAGGCCGGGCTCGGGGAGGAACTCGGTCGGCTGCTGGCCACCGACCCGCTCGGCTACCTGGAGTTCTTGCACCTGATGAGCCGGGCGCAGATGGTGATCACCGACTCCGGCGGTGTGCAGGAAGAGACGACGGTCCTGGACGTTCCGTGCCTGACGGTGCGCCAGAATACCGAGCGACCGGCAACCGTGGAATGCGGCACCAACCGGCTGGTGGGGACCGATCCGCTGGCGATGCTGTCGGCGGCGCGCGAAATCCTCGGCGGCCATCGCCCGGCCTCCCGGCTGCCGGAGCTGTGGGACGGCAGGGCTGCCCTCCGCATCGTGGAAGTCCTGAAAGCCCGGTTCGCTCACTTTCCGCTTGGGGAAAAGCCTAAGTCTTAGAAGCAGCCGCCCCGCAGGCTGGAGCATCCAGCGAAGCAGGCCCGGTTGACATCTTGATGTGTGTGTTCGACGCTTGTACGTATGCCTAGAACCACGTTGATGATTGAGGACGATCTGTTCCGCCGGCTGAAGAAGAAGGCCGCCGAACAGGGCTGGACCCTGCAGCGGTTGCTGAACGACCTGCTTCGGCGTGCGCTGGCCGCTCCGGTGCCCAGGTCCTTTAAGCTGAAACTGGAGGGCTGGCAGGCGGCTGAGCAAGCGGGGGTTGATCTTCTGGATCGCGACAAGCTGTTCGATCTGATGAACGGGCGGTAGCGCCGTGCGGGCCAGCGACACCAACGTGCTCATCTACGCAGAGATCACTTCCAGCGCCCGTCATCATCGGTGAGCACTTCCAACCCCTTTCGAGAAGGCCCCCGAGAGAAAAAGCAGCCCGCCGCGCAGCGGTTCCAGGCGCGCCGCTGAGGGTCAGCTTTCACTTCTTGAGGGCGCGGACCTGGATGCTGAGGATGCGGGAGGAGCCATCCGGGTTGCGCAGCAGGGGGGCCACCCGCTGCATGATCGGGTCGCTCTGGTGGGCCACCATGTCGGGCACCATCTCGCGCTCCACCTCGACCTGGGACAGCCCGGCGTCGGCGATGGCCCGGAGGTAGTCGGCCTTCTGCCAGGCCCCGGCGATGCAGGCCGTGTAAGCCTCGGCCGACTGCTGCAACTGCTGGGGCAGCTCGCCGTTGAGCACGATGTCGCTGAGGTGCAGGCGCCCGCCCGGCTTCAACACCCGCGCTACCTCCCGGAACACCCGGGGCTTGTCGGGGCACAGGTTGATGACGCAGTTGCTGATGACCACGTCCACCGAGGCGTCGGCCACCGGCAGGTTCTCAATCTCGCCCTGGCGGAACTCGAGGTTGGCGGCGCCGACCTGGGCGGCGTTGGCGCGGGCCCGCTCCAGCATCTCCGCGGTCATGTCCACGCCGATGACGTAGCCGGCCGGACCAACGGCGCGGGCAGCCAGCAGGCAGTCCAACCCCGGGCCCGATCCCAGGTCCAGCACCGTCTCCCCCTGCTTCAAGCGGGCGAAGGCGGTGGGGTTGCCGCAACCCAGCCCCAGGTCGGCGCCTTGGGGCGCCGCCGCCAGTTCCTGCTGGGAGTAGCCCACGGCCTGGGAGGCGCGCTCGCCGCAACAGCCGGTTCCCGTGCGCGCCACCTGCGCGTAACGCTCCTTCACCTCTTGCTTGACGTCCATTTCCTCTCCTTCACGCCGGCTCCGTCCTCACCAGGGCCGGCCAACAGGGCCGCGGCCCGCAAGCCTCAAGCCTCCCGCTTCTTCCTCAAGCCGATCTTCACAAACAGCTCCCCGCAGCACTGTTCCAGGCAGCAGCCGTTCAGCGAGTAATAGACCTCCTTGCCGCGCTTCTCGGCCAGCAGGCAGCCGGCGCGGCGCAGCACGCCGAGGTGGTGCGAGACGGCGGGCTGGGTCATGCGGAACTGCGCGGCGATTTCGCCGGCGGGGAGCGGCCCGCGGCGCAGCAGCTCCAGGATGCGCAGGCGGTTCCGGTCGGCCAGGGCCCGGAAGACCTCGGGGATGCTGAAACGCATAGATAATTTTTAATATGTTGCAGTGAGCCTGTCAAGGAAAAAATGCGGCTGCGGGCGGACGCTGGCGTCGGCCGCCAACCCGGAGCGCCTCATTCCAGCGCCACCGGCCGGTCGAACACCACATCCAGCGTGGATCCCTGGCGCAGCTCCACCTCCCGGCCCCGGCCGGCCAGCACCGTAGCCAATCCCACGGCGCTGCCCGCCGCGCCGCCGATCCCGGCCCCTTTCCAGCTTCGATCGGCGATGGCTCCGATAGCCGCTCCCCGGCCGGCGAAAATCGCCACCTGGGCCGTGTCCCGGCCGCGGCTGGGCCCTGGCTTGATGGTGTTCTCTTCCGCCGCCACTTTCTGCTCCGACCCGCCCTCGGCCACCGAACTGAGGCGGGGGGAGACCTGGAAGGTTCTGCCGCCGGGAAGCGTCAGTGTCTCCAGGCGGATGCCCAGCTCGGCCCGGCCGGCCACCCGCCCGCTCCGGCGAGCCTGCGAGACGACCCCCTGGATGTAGCTGCCGACCGGCACCACTATGCGTCCGCCCACGCTGATGGGGCTGGCCGTCCGCATGTAGACGTAATCGCCCTTCCGGGCGGTTCGCGTGGAAACGGAGTTTTGCATACGAAGCAGCAGGTGCGTGCCTTGCGGAATCTCCACACCCGGCTCGGCCCCAGGCAGCGGCGGCCTGCACATCAACAAGGCAAGAAAAGCAATCCCGGCGTTCCAGCTCGATCTACCTGCATGCGCCATGTGAGGCTCCTGCTGCCATTGTCGCAGAGAGTTTCCAGGGCGGGAAGCCGGTTGCTGCTCTGTCGGGCAGCAGGGCTTTCACAAGGCGGATGCCCCCGGAGCGATCCGCGGGCTGATCCTGTACAATACGCCTGCCCGCCGGCGGCTCCAACGTACGGTCACGCCGGTGAGCGCCGGCGGGGAGGCGTGCGTGGAGCTGACCAAGGAGCAGCGGGCCATTCTGGAGGGCGCGCTCGGACCCTATCTGGCCCGGTGCATGCGCTGGCTGGTGGAATGGGGCCGGATCATGGGCGCCCGGCGGCTGGTCCCGGTGGACAACACCCACGCGCTGCTTCCCGTACCCAACCTGGTGGCCCGCGGGGCCTCCCAGCAGACCCTGGAACGATACCTGGCCGGCCTGCGCCAGGCCTGTTCCCACCGCACCGCGCCCGGCTGCATCTCGACCGTCCACACCCTGTTCTTGACGCTGGATGAGCTGGACGTGCCCGAAAACGATCCCCAGCAAGTCCGGCTGCAAAAACAGATCGCCGAGATGGCTGCCGAGGCCGGGTTCATCCCCACCTTCACCTGCGCGCCCTACCTGGTGGGGAATGTGCCGCTCAAAGGCGAGATCTGCGCCTGGACGGAGTCTTCGGCGGTGGTATACGCCAACTCCATTCTGGGCGCCCGAACCACGCGGCACGGCAATGAAAGCGCGATAGCGGCCTCGCTGCTGGGCCTGGTGCCCGAATTCGGGGTGCTGCTGGAGGAAAACCGAAAGGGTACGCTGCGGGTCGAGGTAAGCGCCAACCTCGCCAGCTCCACCGACTGGGGCGCGCTGGGCTACTTCGCCGGCCAAGTGGCCGGCCTGGGCATCCCCGTATTCAACGGGGTGCGGCGCCCGTCCCAGGAGGAAGCCAAGCAGCTTTGCGCCGCCCTGGCCACCTCCGGCGGGGTGACCATGTGCCACATCGCCGGCGTCACTCCCGAAGCCCCGACCCTGCAGGCGGCCTTCCACGGCGTCGTGCCCAAGGACTTCGTCCGCTTTACGGACGCTACGCTGCGGCAGACCTACTCGTCGCTGCGGACCCACACCGGAGAGGAGATTGATTCGGTGATTCTCGGCTGCCCGCACGCCTCCTTGCGGGAGATCGCTGGGATCGCTGCGTTGCTCAAGGGCCGCCGCGTGGCCGACGGCGTGCGGCTGTGGGTCAACGCGGCGCGCGGCACCAAGGGAAGCGCCGACGCCATCGGCTACACCAGGATCATCGAGCAGGCCGGAGGGCGGATTCTCTGCGACACCTGCCCGACCAACATGAGGATCGCGTCCCGGCGGCTGGTGACCGACGGGTTCAAGCAAGCCCACTACGCCCGCAGCATGGTGGGCGCCGAAGTAATTGTGGCCGACACAGCGTCCTCGATCCGCGCGGCGCTGGCCGGCAGGTGGCAGGGAGATGACTGAGCGGCTGGAAATCAGGGGGCGGGGCGTGGTGAAGGGGCGCGCCGAAGGCGAAGCTCTGGTCGCCGATACCACCCTGTCGTTCTGGGGCGAGGTGGATCCGGTCGCCGGAACGGTGATCGCCGTCGGTCATCCGCTTCAGGGGCAGTCGCTGCGCGGCCGGGTGCTGGTCATCCGCTCCACCCGCGGTTCCTCGGCCACGCCCATGGTCCTCAATCTGGCCCGGCTGGAAGGCAACGCCCCGGCGGCCTTGGTCAATGTGGAGGTGGACAGCCTGGCCACCCTGGGCTGTATCGTCAACGAAATCCCCATGATCACCGACCTGGACCGCAACCCCTTCGAAAACATCCGCACCGGCGATCACGT
>CAYVGN010000201.1:0-6247 GCA_964451215.1 uncultured Acidobacteriota bacterium | reverse complement strand
TGTCGGGCAAGTTTGGCTCGATGTTCGGCCCATTCCTGTTCGGCTCCATCTCGCAGGCCACCGGCAACCAGCGCCTGGCCGTGCTGTCGCTGCTGCCCTTCTTCCTGGCCGGCCTGGTGCTGATGCTCTCCATCAACGAGCCGCGCGCCCGCGCGGCGGCCGCCGAGGCCAAGGAGACAGCTTGAGAGACATCTTTCAGAACTTCGTCAGAACTTCCGAAGGACTTTGCCGCTCCGCTCCGCGTACTTTTGGCATAGACGCCCGGTGGTAAGCCGGGCGCGGCAAGGAGCTCAAAGATGAAAACCTTTAGGACGGTTCTCGCCGTAGTGGGAAGCTACGCTTTGTTCTCGCTGGTTCTGGCCGGCGGAGGCGCGCTGGTGTTCGGTCCTGGGATGGGCAGCCGCGAGTGGTGGGCCCAGGCGGGCCCCCTGGCCAAGCTGGCGGTGGTCGCACTGTTTTTCGGGCTGGCCTATCTGGTCGGCCGCCTTTTGGGGGGCCGCCGCCACGAGCAAGACGGCCCGCCGCAGGGGAACGAGCCTTGGAAGTGAACATCCTGCGAGCACTCGGCCGCCCGGCGACGCGCTGGTTGGCTGTCTTGCTGGGCCGCGGCCTCTACCGGCTCCGGGCGGTGGGCCGGGAGCACCTCCCCGCCACCGGCCCCGGGCTGCTGGTTTCCAACCACGTGTCGCTGCTAGACCCGCTGCTGCTAATGGCCTGCGCCGGGCGACCCATCCGGCAGTTCGTCCGGTGCCCGTCGGATGCGGAGTCCGTCAGGAACGCGCGGGAGGCGCTCGAACAGGGGCAGCTTGTCTGCGTTTTCGCCGAAGGAGACATCAGCCGGACCGGCAACCTCCATCCCTTCCAGCCCTTCTTCGAAAAGATCACCGCGGGCCTGAGCGTGCCGGTGATCCCCACCCACCTGGACGGGCTGTGGGGGAGCCTGTTCAGCGCCTGCGGGACCCGCTTCCTGTTTCGCTGGCCGCCGCGGCTTCGCAGGAGGGTGACAATGTCGTTTGGCCCGCCGCTGCCGGAGCCAGAGGCGTGCGCGGCGCGGCAGGCCGTCCTCGAGCTGGCCGGAGCGGCCTTCTGCCACCGCCGCACCCGGCGCGACCTTCTCCATTTGCGCTTCCTGCGGACCGCCAAGCGCCGCTGGTTCGCCTTTGCCATGGCGGACTCCAGCGGCAAGAAACTCACCTTCGGCGAAGCCCTCGTGGCCGCCCTCTTACTGGCCCGCTGGCTCCGCCGACGCCGGCCCCAGGATCGGATGATCGGCCTCTTGCTGCCGGCAAGCGTGGGGGGCGGCTTGGCCAACGCCGCCGTGTTATTGGCCGGCAAGATCCCGGTCAACCTCAATTTCACCGCTGGAGCGGAGGCCGTTCAATCCGCCATCCAACAGTGCAGCATCCAGACTATCCTCACGTCGAAGGTCTTTCTGGCCAAGGCCAAGCTCGACCCGCGGCCGGAAATGATCTTCCTGGAGGACGTCCTCCAGGAGGTCACTCCCATGGCGAAGCTGGGCATGGCCGTGATCGCCCTTCTCCTGCCGAGCCGGCTGCTCGAGAGGTTCGTCCACCCGGGATCCCGCGACCCCGACAGCCTGGGCACCGTGGTCTTCTCCAGCGGCAGCACCGGAGCGCCCAAGGGCATCATGCTGTCGCACCACAACGTGTTGTCGAACATCGAAGCGCTGGACCAGATCTTCTGGATCCGGCCCCGCGACTGCTTCCTCGGCGTGCTCCCCTTCTTCCACTCCTTCGGCTTCACGTGCACGCTTTGGTTCCCCCTGGTAGTGGGCTGTGGCGTCGTCTACCATCCCAACCCCATGGACGCCAAAGTGGTGGGCGAGCTGGCGGCCGCTTACCGGGCGACGTTCCTGCTCGCGACGCCCGCTTTTTTCGCCGCGTATATTCGGAGATGTACGCCGGAGCAGTTCGCCACGCTGCGCATCGCCCTGGCCGGCGCGGAGAAGCTGCACGAGAACCTGGCCCAGGAATTTCAGCGCAAATACGGCTTGCCGCTGTGCGAGGGCTACGGTTGCACCGAAATGGCCCCGGTGGTGGCGGCGAACGTGCCGCAGCCCGGCACCGTCCGGCAGGCCAGCCTCAAGCCCGGCACGGTGGGGCATCCCATCCCCGGGGTAACCGCCAGGATCGTCGATCCCGCCAGCGGCGCAACCTTGCCGTGCGGCCAGGAAGGCCTGCTGCTGATCAAGGGCCCCAACTCGATGATGGGTTACTTGGGGCAGCCGGAGGCCACCGCGGCCGCCTTCCGCGAGGGCTGGTATCAAACCGGCGACATCGCCTGCCTGGACGAGGACGGCTTCATCCGCATCACCGACCGGCTTTCCCGCTTCAGCAAGATCGCGGGCGAAATGGTACCCCACCTCCGGGTGGAGGAAGCTCTCAGCACGATCCTGGGGGAGGCCGCCTGCCTGGTGACCGCCGTCCCCGACGAACACAAAGGCGAGCGCCTGGTGGTACTCTACACCCGCGGGGACATCTCCCCGGGGGAACTCTGGCGGCGCCTTGGCGAAAGCCGCCTGCCGAAGCTGTGGATACCCAAGGCGGAGAATTTCTTCCGCATCGAGGCCCTGCCGGTGCTGGGCTCGGGCAAGGCGGACCTGCGGCGGGCGCGCGAACTGGCGCGGAAGCTGACGGCGGGCAGCGCCTAGCCGCGCCCGCGCGGAGGAGGAATCATGCGCACTGAGAGCAGGCCCGCAGCGCTGTTGGCGCTGGTCGCAGCCGTGTTCGTCTGGTCGGCGATCGGCCCCTACGACCGCTTTACCTGGGTGCTGGAAGTGTTCCCGGCGGTGATCGGGGTGGCGGTGCTGATAGCTACTTATCGCCGGTTCCGCCTCACCGATCTGGTGTACCTCTTGATCGCCGTACACGCCATCATCCTGATGGTGGGGGGCCACTACACCTACGCTCGGGTGCCGCCGTTCGACTGGCTCAAGGAAGTCTTGCACTTCAGCCGCAACCACTACGACCGGGTGGGGCACTTTGCCCAGGGATTCGTCCCCGCCATGATCGCCCGCGAGGTGCTGCTTAGAACCACGCCGCTGCGCCGGGGCAAGATGCTCTTCTTCCTGGTGGTGTGCGTGTGCCTGGCCGTCAGCGCGGCTTACGAGCTGCTCGAATGGACCGGGGCCGAGCTGGCGGGCGCTAGGGCGACGGATTTCTTGGGGACTCAGGGCGACCCCTGGGACACTCAGAAGGACATGGCCCTGGCGCTGCTGGGGGCGGCCTCGGCCTTGCTGCTGCTCTCCAGGCTGCATGACCGGCGCCTGGCGGCACTCCCATGAGCGACTGGTTCTATCGCGCGGGCCGGGCCTTGCTGAACCAATCGGTGCGGCTGTACTACCGGCGCATCGAGGTCGAGGGGCGCGAGAGAATCCCCGCCGCCGGCCCCGCCATCCTGGTGGCCAACCACCCGAATTCCGTCATCGACGCCTTCCTGCTCTGCACCCAGGTGACCGGCCGCAAGATCAGCTTCATCGCCAAGGACTCCATCACCCGCGCGCCGGTCAGCGGCTGGCTGGTCCGCCGGTTCGGCGTCGTGGGGGTGGCCCGCGGGGTGGACTACGGGCGCCAGCGCGAGCTGGTTCGCGACCGCAATGCGGCGGCCGCGGCCACCTGTGTCCCGCGGCTCCTGGCCGGTGAGCTGCTCGCCATCTTCGGCGAGGGTCTCTCCAGCGACGTGCGCCGCCTGCAATTGATCCGTAAGGGCGCCATGCGCTTCGGCTTCGCTGCCGAGGCGGCGGCCGGTTTCCAGTTGGGGCTGGTCTGGATTCCGGTGGGCATTACATATTCCGCCAAGCAGCGCATCCGCAGTGACGTGCTCATCCGGATCGGGCAGCCCTTCGGCCTGGCGGACCTTCAGCCGGAAACCAGCCGCAACGAGCAGAAGGCGCTCCAGCTTGGCACCCAGCGGCTCCAGCGCGACCTGGAAGCGCTCCTGGTGAACATCGAACACCAGGGACTGGCGCAGCTCATCGACCGGCTCAGCGGCCTGCTGGAGGGGAGGGCCGGCTCGCTGGCCGCGCGGCTCCGGTCCCAGCAACGCCTAGTGCGCGCCCTCCAGTACTTCAACGTTGCCGAGCCGCACCGGCTGGCGGAGTTCGAAGCGGCCTACCGGCGTTACGAGCGGCGCCTCTCGGCCGCAGGCCTGTCGGAGGCAGTTGTCCGGCAGCGGCATCCGGCCGTAGCCCTGCGGGCCAGCCTTCAAGGGCTTCTCACCCACAGCCCCCTGCTAATCGTGGGCCTGTACGGCTGCGTCAATGGCTTCCTGCCGCGCTGGGCGGCGCACTTGGCCCGGCGCTTGGGCCGGCGGCGCCTGCCTCCGCCGTATAGCGTGGGACCGGACGCCCAGGTAGTGGTCGCCGGAGAGGCCCTGGCCGGAACCCTGGCGGCGTGGGTCATCGCCGCGGTCGTCTTTCCCCTCCAGACCTACCTGGTCTTCCTGGGCTGCGATGCCCTGATGAGCTTCCCGGCGGCGCTGGCCTTGGCGGCCGGCTACGGGCTCAGCCTGGTGCCTTCCTGGCAGTTCTGGGTGCGCCGCCGCGACTACCTTTGGCAGCGCCTCGCCGAACTGCGCGATGCCCTGCGCTTCCTACGGCGCTCGACTCCTGCTCTCCGCTTGCAGGGTTCCCGGCGCCGCCTCCAGCGCCGCCTGCGCGCCCTCCTGGCCGCCTACGATGCGGCTGCGCCGCGCGCGTGAGACGCGTGGTGGCCGGCACCGCCATCCAGGCCTGGCTCCGTCAGCGCCGCAAGGTCGCCCGGCGCCAGGCCATCGCGGCCTTCGCCGCTGAAAGTGCCGGGACCCCGCTCGACCTGGACGTCGAACTCGAAGCGGCCGCTGCGGAGCACTTGCTCGAACTGGGACACGAGGGCCGATGAGGGGTGCAGAAACCTTCACACAGCGAGTCGGTTTCCTCCCCGCGGACCTTCTGCGTGCCGTTGAAGCCAGCCTCAAGGCCGCGCTTGACCTGGACTAGCCTCCGGCCTGGGGAGTACACTAAAGCCCCAGGGGGAATTTCACACATGCCAACTTACATCACTCTCTACAAGTGGACCGAGCAAGGCATTAAGAGCGTGAAGCAGTCGCCCGAACGGGCGGCGGCAGCGATCAAGGCTGCGGAAGCAGCCGGGATCAAGACCCTCGGCCTCTACCTGACCCAGGGTGAATACGATCTGGTGGCCATCAGCGAATGCCCCGACGAGCAGGCCGCTGTGGCCTTTGTCCTGGCTCAGGGTGCGCAGGGTTTCGTCCGGACCACCACCATGCGCGCCTTCAGCATGACCGAGTTCGCTGAGATCGTCAAGAAGATCCCGTAGGCAACCGGCTGGAAACCAGAGGGGCGGACCGGGATCCGCGCCGGGCCTGCCGCTCTGCGTAGCCCGTGCCTTGCGGGCAAGGTGCGGCTCTGTCAGCGAAAAGAAAGCCCGATGCGGAGCGCGAAGATTGCCTCCGATCGGGCGATGACATGGATCCGTCCTTCGCTACGAACGCCGATCTTGTCCCTGAACCAGTAGTTGAGGCCACCCGCCAGGCTCCCGGCGGCGGCCACGCATCCGCATCCAGCGACCGCGAGCCCGAAGGGGGAAACGCTCACGAAGGGATCAAGCTTCTTGGGCTTCTTCCGGTCTGCGAAGTGGTAGCCGAGAGTCACTTCAAAGGCCCCCCAGCCGGAACTATTGCGTTCCACAAAGCGGTAGTAGCCGAGGTCAGTGCCCAATGTGAGGCCGCGCACCAGGAAACCTTCTCCGCCCCCGGCCACCGACACGTTCATCACGCCGTGCTGACAGGTGCCGATGCCATAGGTGATGTAACCGAGTCCGTTGTAGCGGAAGGGTTTCTCGGGCGGTTGCGCCGCCAGGAAGAGCGGAGCCGTCAGGAGCATCGTCGCCAGAAGTCCGCGCCGCATAAGCGTCACCTCGCAGTCGGGAGGAGCACTTTGTATACCAAGGGTTGCGGACTCGCAACATATTGAAGACATTGCGGCTATGGGTGCCGGAGGAGCCTGGCCGTGTCATCAGGAAGCAAGAACCGGCTGACAGTGTCAGGCGGGCCTTACACTGCGGTTGTGTCCTGATTGGGTCGGCCGACAGCCGGCCTGATCACCACTCCGAGTAGGCCGTGCCCTCCAGGCTGGTCTTCTCGGACCCGCTGCGCACGTCGAAGATGCCGGGTTCGGTCTGGTTGACGCTGGTCAGGGCGTCCTAGCGCCCCACTCTTCGAAGGTGCT
>CAYVGN010000200.1:1762-6282 GCA_964451215.1 uncultured Acidobacteriota bacterium | reverse complement strand
GGGTGGGCCCGGCCTGGCCGAAGCGGCCGCCTCGCCCTTGCCGCATTTGTCCGGACGCGAGCGCCGCGAATAACAGCAATGACATAGCAACTGGGACTAGAAACCTTGGCTTCATAAGCACTCTCCGTTCCGTAATACTAAACACCCTGGCCTTATGTTTGTTTCGCGTGCCAATCTGCATAAGCAATTGGATGCCTCCTGTTTCCGGCGGCTCAGCTCGAAAGCGGGACCGTGTAGGTAACTCGGGGCCGCCTTGGAGTGTGGCAGCTCGCTGCCGCTTTCCTGCTCGCCGGCTTGCCGGCGAGCCGTCGGCGCGGCAGCGCCGAAGCAAGCTTCGGCAGACGAAGGCGGCGGCAAGCCGCCGCACTCCAAAAGGGCTTTCAGCGCGGAGCCCACAGAAGGCGCAGGACCTGGAAGGGGCGGGCCAGCGAGTCCCAGCGCTGCTGGATCAGCGAAACCAAACCGGTGTAGTAATAGCCCAGCACGAACAGCAGCAGGAAGGGGACGGTGGCGAAGTTGCGGCTGTCTACCGCGTAGAGCACCGTGGTCAGGAAGTAGGTGCCGATGGCCAGCTCGATGAGGGGCAGCCAACCGGCGCGGCCGCGGTACTTTGTCCTCTGCACCCGTTGGCTGCGCGACTCGATGCGGTACTTGGGCGTCCGGGTGAATGGCGACCTGATCCCAACCAGCGCCTCCAGCACGGCTCGCGTGTTGGTCACCGTGAGCCCGATGCCCATGGCGATCAAAAACGGCAGGTAGGCAAAGGTGCGCCTCCATTGCCTGGGGTAAAGCTCGCGCTGGCAGGTCAGATAGAAGGAGGAAAGGGAGCAGAACGAAGCCAGGAACAGGGGCAGGTCAATGTACAGCATCTGGAACCAGCCCTGGTAGAAGCGCACGATCATGGCGGGCAGCAGCAGCACCGAGAGCGCGATCATCAGCGGATAGCTGATGTTGGCGGTGAGGTGGAACCAGGCCTCGACCTTGTGGCGCAGCGGCAGCGGCGCCGCCCAGATGCGCCGCATGAGCTTCCGCGCCGTTTGGATGAGCCCCTTGGCCCAACGGGCCTGCTGGATCTTGAAGGCGCTCATCTCCACCGGCAGCTCAGAAGGGCACTCGATCTCGGGGAGGTAGAGGAACTTCCAGCCGCGGAGCTGGGCGCGGTAGCTGAGGTCGGTATCCTCGGTCAGCGTGTCGTGCTGCCAGCCGCCGCTGTCTTCAATGGCCTTGCGCCGCCACACCCCCGCCGTCCCGTTGAAGTTGAAGAGGCAGCCGGAGCGGAAGCGGGCCCCGTGCTCCAGCACGAAGTGCCCGTCGAGCAGGATGGCCTGGACCTGGGTCAGGAACGAGTAGTTGCGGTTCAGGAACGTCCAGCGGGCCTGCACCATGCCCACTGCCGGGTCGGTGAAGTAGTGAATGATGCGCAGCAGGAAGTCAGGGTGCGGGGTGAAGTCGGCGTCAAAGATGCAGATGAACTCCCCGCTGGCCTTCTCCAGCCCGGCGGCCAGCGCCCCGGCCTTGAAACCTTCCCGGTTGGTCCGGTGGTGATAGCTGATGGGATGGCCCAGCGCGGCATAGCGCTCCACCGCGCCCCGGGCCACCTCCACCGTCTCGTCGGTCGAGTCGTCCAGCACCTGAATCTCCAGCCCTTGGCGCGGGTACTCGATGCGGCAGACGCTCTCGATCAGCCGCTCCACCACGAAGCGCTCGTTGTATATGGGAAGCTGGATTGTGACGCGCGGTAGTTGCCCGAACTGTTTCGCCGGCGGCCCCGCCGCGCGCTGGCGGTGCCGGTAGTAGGTGTAAACCAGCCAGTAGCGGTGCAGCCCGTACGCCGACAGCACGATCATCACCAGGAAGTAGGGCGCCACCAACGCCAGGTCGAAAGCGTTGAGCTGGTAGACCTTCTCAAACGTGCGGTCAAAGAGAAAGTGGCGAACGGCTTTCCAGGTAGGAAAACGGGACGCGAAAAAAAGCAAGGAAAAGAGCAAAGCGCCCATTCGCTATAATCCGTAGCGGCGGCCCGCCGCCCAGCGCCGGCTGCGGGGCTGATACTCGCCGCTACACAAGAGACGGAAGAAGACCCTCAGGGACTTCCTGGATGAGCTTGCTGATCCTGGCCGCCGCTTCGCAGGGCGTCTACATCGCCATCCTGCTGCTTCGCAACTTGAAGGCCCAGGTGGTTGCTTTCATCCCCCTGGCCCTGGCGGCCGCCGTATTATACCTGATCGCGGTCTGGCTTGTCTTTCGGCGGGGCCAAGCGGGCGGCCAGTTGAGCCAGCGCCGGACGCTGGCGTTTGTCTTTGCAGCGGGGCTGGTGTTTCGCGCCACGCTGTTCCCGCTGTATCCCTCCCTTTCCGACGACCTGTTCCGCTACCGCTGGGACGGCAAGATGCAGGTGGCCGGCTACAACCCCTACCTGCTGGCGCCGGCCGACCCTTCTCTGAAGCACCTGCGCGATCAGACTTACCAGGCGGTAAACGGCAAGAACTACGTGGCCGTGTACGGCCCGCTGAGCGAATCGCTGTTCCGCTGGTGGTACCCGGTGGCCGCGGCTCCCTCCAGCATCTACCTGTCGGTGCTGCTGATGAAAGTGCCGATGCTGGCCTTCGACCTGGGCACAGCGTTGCTGCTGGTGCGCCTGCTGGGCCTGCTGGGCCTGCCGGCGCTGCGCGTGCTGGTCTACTGGTGGTCGCCCATTACGGTCATTGAGTTTGCCGCCAGTGGCCACAACGACTCCGTGGCGGTTTTCTTCCTGGTGCTGGCGCTGGTGGGATGGGCAGGGGGCGAGAAGAGCTGGTCGCTGGTGGCCCTGGCCCTCTCCACCCTGTCGAAGCTGTTTGCCGCCTTCCTGTGGCCGGTGGCGCTGGCGCGCTGGATGGAGCGCCACCGCTGGCGCGACCTGCTCTGGCCGGTGCTTTGTGCCGTCCTGGTCTACTGGCCCTTCCGCGCGGGACTGTTCAACGTGGTGCCGGGCGTCTCTGTCTACGCGGGCAGTTGGCGGAACAACGACAGCCTGTTCGGGGTCTTCTACGCCATCAGCGGAACGCAACTGGGCGCCAGCGCCGCCTACGGGGCCGCGGTCGCCGCCGTTGCCGGCTTCCTGGCGGGCCGGGGCGCCCCGCCCCTGCGCGCCGCCTTCCTCATCCTGGGCACCGTGCTGGCCTGCGCCTCCAACGTCTTCCCCTGGTATCTGAGCTGGCTCCTTCCGCTCCTCGCCATTTTCCCCAATCCCGCCTGGCTGCTGTTATCGGCGTTGGTTTTTCTTTCCTATAACGTGCTCATCGGCTACGGCACGCTCGGCGTGTGGCGGGACGATCCCTTCTTCCAGTGGCTGGAGTATGTGCCGTTTTACGCGCTGCTGATCGGGAACTGGATCGTCGGCCAGTGGCGCAAGGAACAAGAGTCCAGACGCCAAGGTCCAACGTCCAACGTCGGCGTTGCTTAGACCAAGCGGAACCGCTTGCGGCACCCGCCTGAGCCTGAGGCCTGAAGCTCAGTAATACCAGTCGAGGATGCGGACCTCGATGCCCTTCTCCGCCTTCAGCGCGCCCTCGAATACCTTCAGGTCGGAGCCGCGGCAGTGGTAGGGGTAGACGACCTTGGGCCGGAAGGCGCGGACACAGGTGGCGGCTTCCTCCGGCGGCATGGTGTAGGGCAGGTTCATGCACAGGAAGGCGGCGTCAATGTTCTTCAATTGGCGGACTTCCGCTACGCATTCGGTGTCGCCGGAAAGGTAGAGGCGCTTGCCGCCCAGGGTGAGCACGTAGCCGTTGCCCCTCCCCTTGGGGTGGTACTGTGTCCCGGGTTGGGGGCCGCGCTCCAGGTTGTAGCTGGGCACCGCCTCGACCGTAATCCCCTCCCAGACCCGGCTTTCGCCGTTGCCGATGACTTCGGCTTCGGCCAGCCTCTGCTGGACCGCCGGCGGCGCCAGAATCTTGGTGGTCGCCTTCTTCACCTGCGCGATGGCTTTCAGGTCCAGGTGGTCACCGTGGATGTCGGTGATCAGGATCAGGTCGGCCGGGGGCAGCCCGCTGTAATTGCCCTGGCTCCACGGGTCCACGTGGATCACCTTTCCGCCGTATTCGAGCATCAGGCTCGCGTGGCGGATGGGCGTCACGCGGATGTCGCCGCTGGAGGCGGGCAGGGTCTGGACCGGGCGCTGCTGCGCCGGCAGCAAGGCAGCCCACAGGATGCTGAGAATAAGCGCTCGCTTCATAGCCCAGAATCTACAACAAGACTGCGGACTTTGGACCCCGGACTTTGGACTTCGGACTTCGGACTTCGAACTTTGGACCTTGGACTTCGGACTTTGGACTTCGGACTTCGGACTTCGGACTTTGGACTTTGGACTTCGGACTTTGGACTTTGGACTTCGGACTTTGGACTTCGGACTTTGGACTTTGGACTTCGGACTTTGGACCTTGGACTTCGGACTTTGGACCTTGGACTTTGGACTTCGGACCTTGGACTTCGGACTTTGGACCTTGGACTTCGGACTTTGGACTTTGGACTTCGGACTT
>CAYVGN010000200.1:0-1662 GCA_964451215.1 uncultured Acidobacteriota bacterium | reverse complement strand
ACGGTGAGGGCGCAGACACGGCGGGCGCCGGAGCGCAGCAGGACGCGGGAACAGGCGCTGAGGGTGGCGCCGGTGGTCATCACGTCATCAATGAGGAGCACGCTGCGGTCGGCGAGCAACACTGCCCGGGGGCCGGGGGCGAAGGCGCCGCGCACGTTCTCCAGGCGCTGGGCGCGGGTCAGGCCGGCCTGCGGCGGAGTGGCCCGGACGCGCCGGGAGGTGCCCTCCAGCAGGGGCAGCGGGAGGAGGCGGCTGAGTTCGCGGGCCAGCAGTTCGGCCTGATTGTAGCCGCGCTCCCGCTGGCGCTGGCGCGCCAGCGGCACCGCCACCAGCGCGTCGAAGTCAGCCCCGCTCCATTCCCGCTGGAACACCGAGGCCAGCAGCCGCGCCAGGGGCCTGGCCAGCGGCCGCATCCCCTGGTACTTGAACAGGTGCAGCACTTCGCGCAGGACGCCCTCGTAGGCCCCGAAGCTGCGTGCCTGGGCAAAGTCAAACTCGCCGGCCGCGCACTGCCGACAGACCTCGCCAGCGGCGGCTTCGCGCGGAACACCGCAGCAACGGCACAGGCCGGCGCGGGCCTCCAGCGGCCGCACGCCCGCCAGGCACGCGGCGCAGACGGGAACGCGCGTAAACCGCTCCAGCGGCTCCTGGCAAACGCGGCAGCAGTCGGGAAAGAAAACTGAGAAGAGAGAGTGGAAGAAAGCAGCGGGTCGCCGCTGGGAACCGGCCTCAGCTCCCTGGCTCATGGGCGCGACCCGGCTGCTCGCACAGCCGGGCTTGGATCCTGCCCCTGGGAATCCGCTGGCCTTTAGGGGCAAACCCGGGAATGGTCCCTACAATAATCCTTGCTCTTGCTTCTCCTGGCAAGGGATGCAGTGGCGCGCCCAGGGCACGGCCTCCAGGCGCTTTTGCTGCATCTCACCGCCGCAATGAATACACTCGCCGTAGGCCCCTTCTTCGATCCTGGCCAGGGCCTCGTTCACCAACTGGAGCACAAAGCGATCGTGGTTGCTCTGGCTGAAGAGGAATTCCTTGGTGTAGGAGTTGGCGGCCTTGTCGGCCAGGTCCTGGGGCGCCTCTTCATCGGCCACGCGGCCGTCGTGCTCGACGCGCGACACGATGCGCGCCAGTTCTTCCTGCTTGCCCAGCAACCGCTTCCTGTAATATTCCAGCTTTTTCTTGTCCATGGCCCCCGGTCCGTTTGGGTTCCGGCTGTTTGCGCCTTCTCCCACCCCAAAAATTGTAGGTTTGATTTTCGAAAAGTGTCAATGGGCCTCTTGGGCGGGTGGGAGCAGTACGTCGGTTCCGGCCCGGGGCCGGGGGCCGCTGTCAGGAGAGGGCAAAGCCACCAGACAGCTCAAAGGCGTGAGCGACCCGGAGCAGGGCCGGCTCGTTGAAGTGCCCGGCCAGAATCTGCATGCCGACCGGCAGTCCTGCGGCGGTGGTCCCGCAGGGCACGTTGATCCCCGGGATGCCGGCCAGGCTGGCGGTGATGGTGTAGATGTCGGAGAGGTACATCTTTAGGGGGTCGTCGGTCTTCTCGCCCAGGCGGAAGGCCGGGGTGGGGGAGGTGGGCGTCACGATGACATCCACCTGGCGGAAGGCCTCGGTGAAGTCCCGGGCCACCAGGGCACGCACCTTCTGGGCCTTGCGGTAGTAGGC
>CAYVGN010000199.1:0-6304 GCA_964451215.1 uncultured Acidobacteriota bacterium | reverse complement strand
CCGATTACTGGCTGACCGCCAAAGAGAGGCAGGCCGCCGAGTTCATCGACGTGTTTCTGGGCGATCCCCTGGTGGGGCGCTTCTACTTGGGTATGTCCAAGCTGGACCGGGAAACCGCGGATGAACTCAGGAAGGCGGTCTCGGCGCAGCGCTTGAGAGCCTTCGCCCATGTGCTGGACTTTTACGGCGGCATGTTTGCCATTCGGGGCGGGAAGGCGATGGTGCCGGGCGGGGCGCGCTCCGCCGCCATGTGGAGCGAGCTGGTCGGCGTCTCCCCGGACCACGGCGCCACGTTCTATGAGCGGCTGATCGCCAGGGACGACGGCTGGCTGGCCAGCTTCTATGACGCGCTGGCCCGCATGGAAGGTTCCGTCAAGGACTACCTCACCGAGCCGGCCCGCATGAAGCGCTTCTACCTGGCCGTGCGCGGCCGCGTTACCAGCCCCGGACCGGCGCGCCCGGTCTTCCGGTCCAACACCGACATGATGCTGCTGACCACCCGGCTGCGCCTGGAGGCTGACAGCCGGCCCCACATCCCCGGCAGCATCGACGTCTGGAAGAGTCTGTTCATCCAGCACCCGCATGGCAGGTATGACAGCCGGCTCACCCGGCTGGCCAGCGCCTGGAAGGAACCCGACGACGTCCTCGAAGCCCTCTTCGCGTTGTGCCGCAAGGCGGTGGAGAACGAGCCGCTGAAGATCTTCATGGCCCTGAGCGATCTGAACCGCAACCGCGCGCAGCCGCTCGAGGCTGCCACGGTGGACCGGCTGGCGCGGGATTACCGCGCCTTCAGCGCCCAGTACCCTATCTTGGCTGAGGCGCCGTTGCTCCGTGACCAGACCGTGTTGCAGTTCCTCGACACGACGCAGCTCATCAATCGTGTGGGCGACCTGCAATTGCGCTCGGACATCGCCGGCACGATGCAGGGGCTCGTCGGACTGTGGCAGATCTTTTGTCGCCAAGGGTCCCTCCCCCCAGAGGAGGCCGACGGGGTCCTGGCCGGGATCCTCTCCGGCTTCTCCAAGGTGCGCAGCTACCGCGAGCTGTTCGACAGCGGCCGCGCCGGAGTGCGGCTGCTTCTGAAAGCCACGCGGTCCCCCGAGGTGGCCCCGCCCCAGGACCGGCTCATGGCACTGCTGGCCGGCGGCGAGCGCGTGGGCGAATCTGAGTGGCGGAACCGGGTCGTCGAGGAGATGATCCGCATCTTCGAGGCGCAGCGCCTGTTGTCGCTCAACTTGCTGTTCGAGCTGGCCGATCACCTGGAGAGCCTCGCCCGCGGCGAACGGCTGAACACCGCCCTGGTCAACCGACTGGCCGCCCGCATGAGCGAGATCCAGTTGCCGCGCACCAGCCTCACCGGCGTCGAGAAGAACGCCTTCGCCTTCGGTTACTGGGTGGAGCGGCACCTGGAAACGCAACGCAAGCTCAACTTGCGCGCCACCATCGAACGTGCGGCCGCCGACCCCGAGCGGCTGCGCGAGGTGCGGGGCCTGCTGGCACCCTTTCTGCGCGACACCCTGGTGGGGCTCAACTACGTCCATTACGCCCCACCAGGCGCCCAGTTGTTGCTCACTAATCCGCTGTTCGTGCGCAGCCACGACTTCCTGGGCATGCAAGGCAACACCCAGACCTGGCGCATGACCGAGTTGCTGGGCACGGGGTGGCCCTCCAGCGGCGGCGGGCGCCTGATGGGCTCATTGGCCGGCTTGCCTTACGCGCTGGCGGAGGCCGAGCAGAACTTCATGGTGCCCACCCGCGAACAGGCCCTCATCTGGGGCGACCTGGTGCCGCAGATGGTCCTGAGCGCCAAGATCCCGCGCTGGTGGCACGTCACCCCCGCGCAGCTTCACTGGGTGGGATTGCACATGCGTTACGCCGAAGCGCTGCTGGCGGAAGGCGCCCTGGACGGCCGCCGCCGGCAGGAAGTGGCTGAGATCCTGGAGCGACAGTCGGCCCCGGCGCGCGCCTGGCAGACCCTCCGCCTCCTGGAGCAGGGCGAAGTGCGCGCGGCCCTAGAACGGGTTACCCCGGCGGAAATGTTCGTGCTGGCCGCCGAGGTCATGCGCCGCGGCAAGACCGCGAATGGTCCGCTGGCCGAGGAGATCCGCCGCCTGGAGCGCGAGTTCCCCGCGCAGGTCAGCTACCGGGCCATCTCGCGGGCCTTCGGCACCCCCAAGCCCACGCTCACCAACTCCTATCAGCCCGAGTTGCTGCTCCTGAAGACTTTTCCCACCCTGATGGGTTATTCCAGCCGCATCATGGCCGAGAGCTGGGAGTCGCCCCTGCTCTACTGGGCCGCGCTGGCCGACGCCGTCCACGTGCCGCCCGCGCAGCTCAACGTGCTCATCCCCGAGTTGACCCAGAAGACCATGGAACGCATCTTTGCTACCCACCTGGAGGATTGGCCCGCCCTGCTTCGCTCGCTGCGCCTGGTGGGCGAGGAGTTTCGGTTGAAACAGCGAGTGCAAATGGAAGCGGAACAGAAAGCAGCTTTGTAAGAGAGACAGGAAAGTATCATGAGGATCACCGCAAAGACCGCAACCCTGGGGGTGGCAGCCGTGCTGGCTGGCGCGGGGCTGTTCGCCCAGGAAGAGAGGCGCCCCGTTTTCCGGGTGAAGGTGGACATGGTGGTGCTCACCTTCACCGTGACCGACAGTAAGGGCCGCTACGTCACCGCGCTCAAGCCCAGCGATTTCCGCATCCTCGAGGACGGCATCGTGCAGCGGGTCGCCACCTTCGCCGAAGGGAGCCGGCCCCCGTTGCAGGTGCTCGGGGACGGCTCGACGCGGCCCCTGGTGCCTACCCTCAAGCCGGGTGAAGGCCGGCCCGGGC
This sequence comes from uncultured Acidobacteriota bacterium, assembly GCA_964451215.1. Taxonomy (GTDB): domain Bacteria; phylum Acidobacteriota; class Terriglobia; order JAJPHL01; family JAPKYU01; genus CAYVGN01. The sequence goes on along the minus strand of CAYVGN010000199.1, from coordinate 3,472 downwards.
AGGTGCCCCAGCCTGACGCTTTCGTCGGCACTAACGTCTTCGTTCTGTTCGACACCAGCAACTACATGTACCGCGGCTTCGTCTACGCCTCCGACGCCATCGCCGATTTCGTGCGCGGCCTGGACCGCGCCGATTCGGTGGCCGTCTACACGTTCAGCCGCAACCTGTCGAAGGCCGCACCTCTGACTCAAGACCGCAACGAGGCCATTTCCGGCCTGCGCAAGGCCGTGGCCGGTGATGATGCCGCTCTCTACAACTCGCTGCTGTTGACGCTGCGCGACGCCGCCAAAGTCCCGGGGCGCAAGGTGGTGATCGTCTTCTCCAACGGCCCCGACAACGCCAGCGTGATCGCTCCCGACGACGTGCGCGCCGTGGCTGAGGACGAGGGCATCCCCCTCTACGTCATCTCCACCAACGAGGTGAACAAGGACCCCATCTCCAGCGCGGTTTTCCGCCGCATCGCTGGCCGCACCGGGGGCCGCGCTTACTGGGCCAAGACCTGGCAGAAGCAGGTGGAAGCCTTCGAATCCATCCGCGAGGACCTGGGCAACTCCTACACCATTACCTATTACCCGGCCCCCAACCCCAACGAGGGCTTTCGCAAGATCAGCGTGGAGATTGTCACCGACCCTGGCAAGCGCTACCGGGTGCGGGCCCGCCCGGGCTACCGGCCGCGGGGCGGGTTCTGAGGCCCGGCGCCGTCACCAGAGAATCTCTACTGCGTACTGCCGCAGTTGAGCGTCGCCGCTTACCAGCGGAAGACCTTCCACCTGGCACTGCGCCACCAGCAGCCTGTCGAACGGATCTCGGTGAATGTCGGGCAGTTCGAAGAGTCGCAGCACATGCGACGCCTCTACCCGCAACACCTCGATGGCATTGCGCGACAATTGCCCCCCCAGATAGCGGTTTTCGGGGCGGGGCAAGGGCAGCTTTCCGATGCGGACTTTGATCGCGATTTCCCAGAGACTGGCGGCGCTGAGAAGCAGTGTGTTGCCTGCGCCGAGAAAAATGCGCTGCGCGGCCGCCGACAGTCGCTGGTCAGCCGTGATCGCCCACAAGAAGGCGTGCGTATCGAGCAGAACTCTCATTTGAAGAATTCGGCGAGGACCTCTTCCGGCAGGGGCGCGTCGAAATCCTCCGGGACCACGAAATCGCCCTTGGCGGTCCCTAGCACGCGTTTGGCCGGGGCCTTGCTGAATGGCACCAACCGTGCGACCGGCTTGCCGGCCTTGGCGATAACGACTTCCTCGCCGAGGGCGACCCGCTCGAGGAGTCTGGAAAGATGGGTCTTGGCCTGATGGATGTTAACGTCCACAAGGGCATTATAGACTAAGGCAAAGACTAAGTCCAGGGGACCGGGCCAGACCGCGAAGTCAGCCCCGAGTCGCCGCTCATCCCTGGCCTCAGCGCTGAACCCTCGGCGGCGGGAGCCGTCTTCGATCTGGAACCCTTCTCCCCAGTGGTCTGATCTCTTCCGGACCTAAAACACCAGCCGGAGCCCAAGCTGGGCTCGACGCATGGCGCCGGCACCCGTGATCTGGGCCACTCGTATGTTGCTTAAGTCCGACGCAGGACCGCTGAGGTTTACGATGTTGAAGGCGTTGGTCATCTCGCAACGGAACTGGAGCGTCAGCGATTCGCGCACCTGGAAGTTGCGGAAGATGCTGAGGTTGAGCCCCGTGTTTCCCGGAGTGTCGAGGACGAACCGCCCGGCGTTGCCGTCCTCGCCCGTCCGGGGAATCGAAAAGGCCGTTGGATCGAACCACAGTTGCACCACCTCGTTGCGTGAGCGGTTGGGATCCAGGCGCCCGCTGCGGCCCAGCGAATGGGCGCGGTCGTTGCTGCCGTCCAGATTGCTGTCTACGCCGCTCGTGACGGTGAAGGGGTCGCCGCTCTCCCAGTTGTAACCAGCCGTGAGCCTCCAGTGATTGAGGATGTGGCGCAAGACGGGGTTGGCTCCTTCGAAATAGTCCACCTCCCACCTGCCGGAGAGGACTACGACGTGGCGCTTGTCGTACTCCGTGCGGGCGCGCTCAGCCCGCAGGTTGTTCATGTTCTGCGCGCCCCCGGCAGTGGTGTCGTTGGTCAGCCGCGCCCCTTCCAGCGCTTTGCCCCAGACGTAGGAGCCATGGAGCGAGAAACGGCGCGACATCCGCTTTTCGGCGCTCATCTGGAGGCTGTGGTAGGCGGTGTTCATTATCGAGCTGAGCAGGTTGATGTTGGCCAGCGTGCCGGGCAGGAACGGCCGCCGATCGTTGACATTCCTGGCGGTGGCACCCGGTCCGTAGATTGGGAAGTTGACATCACGCTGGAACGGCAGCTTATGCCCGAGGGTGCTCACGTACGCCGCGGTCACGCTCAGGTCCGAGAGCACCTGTCGCTGCACCGAGAGATTGAACTGGTAGAAGTAGGGCCAGCGGAAATCCAGGTTGGGGCCCATGACGGAGGCTGGCAGCAGGAACCGGGGATTGGACGGGCTGTAATCGTACGGGAACGGTGACACGCCGCCTGGCAGGTTCTTGTAGGGGTTGGACAATGTCTTTTCGCTGGTATCGTAAAACGTCTGCCGGATGGCGAACGGCTGGTTGTCGGCGCTGGCGTTCCACTCATTACCCGAGATGCTGCCGTAGAACAGGCCGGCTGCCGCGCGAATCGAAGTGCGGCCGGTGCCAAACGGATCCCAGGCCAGGCCCAGCCGCGGCGCAAAATTGTTCTTGTCGGCGGAAATAACGCCGCGCCCGACGCTGGGGTCACCGGGGAACAACAGGCCCACGGGAGCCCCGGGCACCACCTGCGACTGCTTGCCCGCCACGAAGGTAAGCTTGCGGTCGCGCGGGTCGAGCATCGGCAACTGGAGCTCGTAGCGCAGGCCCACGTTGAGCATTAGGTTCGGACGGACGCGCAAGTCGTCCTGGATGAAGAAGCCCCAGTACCAGCCGTTGTCGATCTTGGTCACCGGAGCGTCCTGTTTCCAAGTGTTCGGGAAGCCGAGGTAGAAATCAGCCAGGGCGTTGCCCGTTTTGGCGCCGGTGAAATCGAAGGTACCGTAGTTATCCAACGTGGTGTCATGGATGAACTTCTCCAACGACATGTCCGCGCCGAGTTTGAGGGAGTGGCGGCCGCGCGTCAGGGCGAGCACTTCGCGAATACCGTAGTAGTTGCTGCCGGCGGACGGGCCAGCGATCGACTGGCCGAGTTGGAAGTACCCCTGGCGCACCTGGATGCGGGGCAGGGAAGGTGCCCCCTGAATCTTGTAGGTCGAGCCCAAATCACCCAGCGATTTCTGCGGCAGGTTCAAACGCCCACCGAAGTGCCGCACGTAAGTGAGCCGGAGCTGATTGATCGTGCGCGGGTTTACGGTCCAGGCGTCGCTCAGATTGATGTTCTGCTGCTTCCAGGAGAACTCCCTCTCGGACCAGGGAAAGTCTGCGCTGCCGACGAACTTTTCGATGTCCGCACCCTTGTTCAGGAA
>CAYVGN010000198.1:0-6327 GCA_964451215.1 uncultured Acidobacteriota bacterium | reverse complement strand
GCCTTGGCCGCAGCCGGCCTTGCCATCTGCGCCAGCGCTTCCAGGAACTTCTCCTTGGCCTGGCGCAGCGGCACCCGGTCCTGCGGCCGGCGCGGCCCGGCCAGGCTGGGCTGCACCTCGGCCAGGTTCAGCTCCAGCCTGTCGCTGTAAACGGCGTCGGGGCTGCCCGCTTCACGGAACAGGCCCTGCTCCTTGGCGTAAGCCTCCACCAGCGCCACTTGCTCCACGCTGCGCCCGGTCAGCCGCAGGTACTGCAAGGTCTGTTCGTCCACCGGGAAGATGCCGCAGGTGGCCCCGTATTCCGGCGCCATGTTGGCCAGGGTGGCGCGGTCGGCGGCCGGCAGCTCCTCCAGCCCCGGCCCGTAGAACTCCACGAATTTTCCCACCACGCCCTTACGCCGTAACATCTCGGTGACGGTCAGCACCAGGTCGGTGGCAGTCACCCCCGCAGGCAGGCGCCCGCACAGCCGCAAGCCCACCACCGCCGGGATCAACATGGAGATGGGCTGGCCCAGCATGGCCGCTTCTGCCTCGATTCCGCCCACACCCCAGCCCAGCACGCCAATGCCGTTCACCATCGTGGTGTGGGAATCGGTGCCCACCAGCGTGTCGGGGTAAAGCAGGTCCTGGCCGTTGCGCGGCACGCGGAACACCACCCGCGCCAGCGACTCCAGGTTGACTTGGTGCACGATACCCGTCTCCGGCGGGACCACGCGCAGGTTGCGGAACGCCTTCTGCGCCCAGCGCAGGAACACGTACCGCTCCTGGTTGCGCTGGAACTCCAGTTCCGCGTTCTTTTGGAAAGCGTCCGGAGCGCCAAAGAAATCCACCTGGACGGAGTGGTCAATGACCAGCTCGGCCGGGTACAGCGGGTTGACCCGCGCCGGGTCGCCGCCCATCTTCTGGATGGCATCGCGCATGGCCGCCAGGTCGGCCACCGCCGGGACCCCGGTGAAGTCCTGCAGCAGCACGCGCGCCGGCAAAAAGTTGATTTCGCGGTCGCGGGCTGCCGCCGGGTCCCACCCGGCCAGCGCGCCAATATCCTCTGCCTTCACGAAGGCGCCGTCCTCGTTCCGCAGCAGATTCTCCAGCAGGATCTTCAGCGAGTAAGGCAGCCGCGAGACGCTCGGGAAGCCCTGCTGTTCCAGCCGCGCCAGGCTGTACAGGTTGTAAGTGGAACCCTGGATCCGTGTTTCGGTCAGCGTATTAAAGCTGTTCATAGCCCATTCGCGCATTCTGCTGGCGCGACTCCAAGCAGGCCATGATACGCCAATTCTCATACCGGGGCCCAAAGCGCACCAGGCGCTGCATCAATCTGGCGGGTTCACCGCTGAGGGTGAAAACAGGCCGAACGCCCAATAACCGCGGGGCCACCTCGCCACGGCGGGGGAGCACACGGCAAATCGGCAAGGGCGTCAGAGGATGCCCGTCACAAGGCCGGGCGCTACTTTCTGACGTTGTCAGGAGCTAGTCCCTACTTCAACCGTGCGGCGGCGATCCAGGCGTCCAGCGGTTCCAGCGCGGGAGGCGAAGCGCTGCCGGCCGGAGCCAGCAGCACGGCCAGGCGCAGGCGGCTCACTTTGCCGGGCAGCCACACCACCAGCTTCTGGACCTGCGGCTGCTGCGCCTGGGGCGGCGGCCCGCCGGCGGAGGTCACCGCGAACCGCGCCTCCTCCGGCGAAAGCAGCCGGGCTTCCAGCCGCGCCTGGCCACGGGAGAGCATGGCCCGCTTCCCGGCCAGATCAACCGCTGCCCGCGTGTGGAAGGCCCAGACCACCTCGACCGGCTCCACCGCCTGCACTTCGTCCTCGACCAGCACTTGGCGGCGGGCAAGCAGGGCGACGCCACGTAGGGCCCGTTGCACCTTCGGCTGGTAGGCCGCGGTAAGGTCGGCCACGGCGAAGGCTCGTGCCGGCGTGGACAGGAAAGCCACCAGCGGCGCCCGGGCCGTGGCGACCTGGTTCTGGCCGTCCACGGTCAGCGTGTTGTGGCCCTCGGTGCGCAGCCGGTAGTAGGTCCAGCGCAGCTTGCCGAAATAGGCGGGCAGGTTGTAGTCGTCGGGCCCCAAGTCGGCGGCCCACCGCTGGCCCAGCGCGTCCAATACGAAGGTGCCCAGGTCCAGGTGGCTGTGGTTGGCCTTGTTGTCGCCGCCCTTGAAGCCCACGTAGACGGCGTTCGTCTCCTCCCAGCCGCTGCGGAAGAAAGCCACCTCCACCCCGCGGAACACCGCGTCGCGCGGCAACTCCGGCTCGGCGGCCGATGGCAGGCGCGGTTCGGCTTGGGCCGGGGAGGCCGCCGGAGCCAGGCCCCACACCAGATGGAAGATCTCCGGGCGAAGGTGGGCCACCATCTGCGCCTCGTGCCGGGCGTAGAGTGGGCGGCGGAATTGGCGGGCCAGCCAGAACATCTGGGCGGCCGTGCCCGCCCACTCGCCGGCGTCGGCGTAGTTGAAGGTTAGCCCCAGCGGCCCGGTCGAGTGGATGCGGAACATGCCGGCCTCGGCGAAGCCCGGCGTGGCGGCCAACCCGAAGTCGGTGTCCAGGGCGGTCTGCAGCGCGCTCAGGTAGTACACGTTGTAGCGGGTGGCGTAGTTCCAGTAGCCGGGGCCTTCCTCGTCACCCCCGTCGGGGGCGAAGCTGCGCATGGCCGGGACAATGGACTGCCGGCCGCGCTCCATAATCTGCCGCGCCAGTTCCGGCTCCTGGTCCGCAATGGCCAGGGCGCCGGCGGTGAGTCCGCCATTACAGACCTGGTTCCAGTTGTTGCGGGAGGTGGTCCACCAGCCACCTTTCTCAAAGACCCGCATTCCCTCCTTCAGTCCTTTCTCTACAATGGCGCGGCCGATGGTGGCGCGCTCCTGGGGCGAGAGAAAATCGAACAGCCAGTCGTAACCGATGGCCAGCGCGTTGGTCATCTCGGCGGTGTCGAGGAAGTGGGCGGGGTTCCAGTCGGGGAAGGCGGCCGCGGTGAGCATCTCCAGGCGGGCGCGCTGGGCCTTACGGCGGTCGCCGTCCAGCCGGTAGAGGCCCGCCAGCGTGCTGATCCGCTCCAGCGCCCGCCGGCTCTGGCTGAGCAGGCGCGGCCCCACCAGCTTGTGCTCCACCGGCGGCTCCTCCAGCATCCTGCCCGCCTGGGCCTGCAGAACCTGGTACCAGTCCCGCACCGGCGAACTGCGCTCCACCGCTTCCCGGATGCGTTTCCAGTCTGGGTCGAGCGCGTAAAGGCGCGGGTGTCCTTGCCGGAGGCTTCCGAGCACGTCGGGCGCAGCCATCGCCGGCGGCGTGTCGGCCGGCGGCGCCAACCCTGGAAGCGCCATCAAGCCGGCGCCCAGCAGGACCACGGCGAGCAACAAGCCAGCTTTGCGAACAGAAACAGGCATGGTTCGGCTCCTGCGCTGAGTGAAAGGCGAATTATAGACGACAGGTCATGGGCGTGAGTGATTGAGCAGGACGGGCTCCCGGCTCAGGGTGACTTGATTTCGACGGGCAGGGCGGGGTGAGACTTGGCCGGCACTTGCCGGTGGGTGCGCAAGGCCGAGCACGACCTGGAAGCAGCCAGGCGGATACCGGCGGGAGAGGCCTGCCCGCACCACGCGGCCTGTTCCCAGCGCTACAGCTTCTTGACGCCGCCGGGCGAAAGCAGGAAGGCCAGGGCAGTGGAGAGCAGCAGCAGGCTGCCCGCCAGCAGCGCCGTGGTAGGGGAGAGGCGCGAAGCCAGGTAGCCGGCCACCAGGCTCCCCAGCGGCATGCCGCCGCGGAAGGCCAGCATGAAGATGCTCATGACGCGCCCGCGCATCTCCTCGGTGGTGGCCAGTTGCACCATGGAAGTGATGGTAGCAAACAGCGTGATCAGACACACGCCGGCCAGGAACAGCAACACGTAGCTCAGCGGCAGGCGGCGGGACAGGGCAAAGGCGGCCAGCAGGAGGGCGAAGACGATTTGGGCTTGCAGGGCCAGCCGGCCCTGTCCTGCCCGGTGCGAGACTCCCGCATAGAGCAGGGCGCCGGCGATCGCCCCCGCGCCGGAAACCGCCATCATGTTGGCGTAGCCGGTGGCTCCCGTCCGGAAGATGTCCCGGGCAAAGACCGGCAGCAGCGTCAGTAGGGGAATCCCGCAGAAGGTGATCACAAAGCCGAGCACGCTGAGCTGCCAGAGCGAGCCGCGGCTGCGCAGGAAGGAGAAGCCGTTGCGGATGCCGACCAGGACCGACTCCCCGCTCGGCTGCGGCACGAACTGGGCGCGGATCAGGTACAGGCCGACGATCACCGCCAGGAAGGAAAGGCCGTTGAGGGCAAAGCAGAGGGCAGCCCCGGCCGCGGCCATGACCGCGCCGGCCAGCAGCGGGCCGAACACCCGCGCCAGGTTGAACTGCAGCGAGTTCAGCGCGATGGCATTGGAGACGTCCTCGCGCCTCACCAGGCCGGGCAGCAGCGCCTGGTAGGCCGGGCCGCCGAAGGACTGCGCCGTGCCGGTCAGGAACACCAGGGCCAGCACCTGCCCCACCTCCACCCAGCCCCACAGCGTCAGGCCGGCCAGGATGAAGGCGCTGCCCATCTGCAGGTACTGGGAAGCCAGCAGCAGCTTGCGGCGGTCCAGGCGGTCGGCCACCACCCCGCCCACCAGCGAAAACAACAAGATTGGCAAATCGGCCAGGAAGCCCACCAGCCCCAGGTAGAAGGCCGAGCCGGTCAGGCTCAGCACCAGCCAGGACTGGGCCACGTTCTGCATCCAGGTGCCGGTGGTGGAGGTGAAGGCGCCGGCCCACACCAGGCGGAAGTCGCGGTAGCGGAAAGCCTGGAACGCGCGGGTGAAAAAACCAGCCGGCGTCGTTGCGGATGCAGGGCCTGAGCCTGAAGCCATGATGAGCGGTGCCGCCCGGTGCCTGATGATTCTCCCTTGACCGGCAGCGAAACACAATGACTTCGGCAATCAGACCTGCTCGCGCGCCGCAACTGGCCAAGCCAGCCGGCTATCCCCTCTGACCCCAGAAGTTCTCAGGAGGGTTGAGCAGCGCCACACCGTAGGTTCGGCGGCCCCTGATCTTGTCCTCGCTGCGAAAAGCGATCTGCCCCTTCGCAATCGTCCGGGCGGCGCGATTCCTCACCTGGACCACGTCCTTCAGTTGGAACTCAGCCGCCAGCGCCACCAGCGCGCCGGCGTCGTTAATGAGGATGGTCTCGCTCTCCTCATAGACGGACTCGTTGTTGACGTCCAGGCCGACGACCACAATCGGGATCTTGGCGCTGATCCTGGGGCTCGTGCGTTTCTCGACGAGCGGGTCCACGTTGCCCCAGATTCTACGCGATTCCGCTAGTTCTGTGCGCAATTCTCCGCGCCTGCCGTTACCTTCTTGACACCATCAGTTCGCCATAGGTACAGTTGCTGCGCGCAGGCCGACAGGCTAGCGAGGAGGCACCCAAGTGAAGGTGAAAGACTTCTTCATCAGGTTCGTAATCATCTTCATTCTGACTCTGGTGACCGGTTCGGTGGTGAGTTACCTCTACAGCCTGATCGCACACGGAGCGGGAGTCGCCGATTGGCCGAGCGCTTTCCGCCTAGCGATCACCTTTGCGTTCATCCTGTCCGTCATCCCGGCGGTCGAGGAAGCAAGGAAGAAGAAGGAAGCGCCAAAGTAGGCAGGGCGCTGCGCCACTTTAGTTGCAGCATCGAGAAACGGCAGTTCACGAGCCGGCAAGCGTCGCCGCGGCTCAACCGCCTGAAGGGCCAATGAGTTTCTTGAGCGGCCCGGGAGTTGCTTGGGGCAGGTGAGGTGCGCGGTTGGGCGCACTGCTGTTCCTTCCCCGTATGAGTCTAGCGGCGGGTGGCGCCGTAGCTGGTTAAGCTCTTGGCTTTGGGTCGTAGCGGCCGTCTCGGGGGCGGGTCGGTAGCGGGCAAGATGGCGGCGCTACACGGCAAACCGAGTTTCTAACCGGTCACAGTGCTAGCGCCGTTTGCGTGTCGGTGCCTTCTTGACGGGCTTCTTGGCTGCGGGTGGTTTCTTGGCGGCCGGCGGCTGTTCTTCCTCTACCAGTCGTCCGTCCACCACCTGCAGCACGAAGGGATCGGGCTTGAAGGAGTTGGCCAGCCCGACGAATTCCACGGTCTTGCCCGCCTCCAGCCGGCTGGCCCGCGGCGCCGCCAGGCTGACTTCCACGTCGTAGGCTTCGGGCTTCTGGGCGGTTTCCGGCACCACCGCCAGGCGGATAGTGCGGGGCCGCGCAGCCGGCGTGGCTGACACCACCTGGCCCTGCAGCTTCATCGGCTGCCCTCTCATCTTGCCCCACAGTTCCTGGCCGCGCGGGCCAGCCGGCTGGAGGCGGGCAAGAC
>CAYVGN010000197.1:1916-6333 GCA_964451215.1 uncultured Acidobacteriota bacterium | reverse complement strand
AACCGACAACGAGAGTCGTTGCCCCGCTTCCGCTCACTTCGCCTCCACAGGGCCGGGGCTGGATCTCCCGGGCGCCGGGCGGGGCTTTGGAAAAGCGCGGACGTCTCCGTTCACGGCGATCACGGGCTCGGTGTGCCAGGCTTCGGGGCCTGGGGAGGGAGCTGGCGGGCGCGCACTTCCGACTGAAACCCGACCCGCTTGTGGCTGCCGTCGCAAAACGGCTTGTTCTCGGAGTATCCGCACCGGCACAAGGAAACGACGGTCCGCCCGGCAAGGTCAAACGGTTGACCGCCAGCGTCGCAGAGGATGAACTCACCTTCGACCCGAAAAGGTCCGTGGTTGTTGACGGTAATCCTAGCTTCAGCCATTGCTCCTCCGAGCTGTTTCTTCGAGAAGTTATCTTAGCAGAAGCGCCGGGTGGCGCCAGCCGCCCAAAGACGCAGTCGGCGCAAGGCCTTGAGCAGGGGGTGGCGGGATCGTACGGGTCGCGGCAAGGGCCGGGTGCGACCGGCGGCGCGCCCCCGGCTACCAGGGGCGGGGATACGGAGTGGGAATGGGGCTGTCCCGGGAACGCGTGGTGCGACCGCTTGCAGGGGCCGGCGCCGGGGGAACGGTGCTGCGAAACATCACGCCCTCAAAGCGGGTCTCTTCTTCGGTGAAGGTCAGGGCGCGGTCGAGGACCATATCCAGTTCGGTGCCACGAAGTAATTGAACGTCAGGACCACGCGTGAACAGCACAGCCGCCAGGCCAGCGGCGGCGCCGCCAGCCGCTCCGATGGCGGTTCCGAGCCCGGGGCGTCCGGCGGCGGAACCGGCGATCGCGCCGATGCCTGTGCCTGCGCCGGCCGTGCTGGCGACGGTTGAGGCATCGGAGCCTTTTGAGGAGTCTCCCTGGATCTTGCCTTCCTTCTTATCCAGGGTTTCCAGCCCGCTGCCGTCCACGGCGCCCACCCGTCCCCGGAAATCACGCGTGACCCCGTTGAGCAGGGTCAAAGAATCAAACCGGATGTAGACCTCTCCCCGCCCCTTCACCCGGCCGGGCCGTTTCACCTGCGTGATGGTTCCACGGACGTAGCTCCCGGGCGGGATCACCACCTTCTGGCTCACAACGATTGGGAACGCAGTTTCCAGGTAGACCTGATCGCCCTCCTGCGCGCTCCGAGTGCTGATGCTGTTGATCAACAGCAACGGAATGCGCGTTCCGGCCGGAACCGTGTAGACGGCCGGGGGAGCCGAGGGTGCAACCTTCTCATCCGCCGGCTTTTCTTGGCAGGCACCCCAGGCCCCGGCCGCCGTAAGACAACCCACGATGGTCAACGCAGTGCGCAGAGAGGCCTTCATGGCATGAGCCCTCTTTGAGAGTCTCACTAATAATAACGCAACCAACCGCCAGGGGTTTCGGACTCTTGCGGCGGAATTGTGGCGCTTTTTCCCGGTGTGTCAGCCTGTCCCGGCCGCAGACACGCCCAGGCCGCTCGCAAGCTGTTGAAAACGCAAGGGACACAGGATTGGCCCGGCTCTTGCTCCGGCACAAAGGGAAACCCTTGGGAGCACCAAAGCCCCGGGGGTTACCAGGGAAAGACCTCGATGGCGCTGGTCGGTTTGCTCTCGCTGCTGGTTCTGGTTCTGCTGCTGGTGGGCATGAGTGAGCCTCCGGGTGTTCACTCCCGAAGCAGGTGACCGCCAGCGGCGCGCGCGGCCCCTGTCGTCCTCCTTCAGCAACTCACCGTCCGCCCAAGTGGTTCAGCGCTGCTCAGGGCTGAACGCGCATGGTGACGCCCGCCTGGCTGGTCTTGCCCGCGGCTGGCATCTTCAGAATGATCTCGTGGCTGCCAGCCGCCAAATCAGGGACCACGGCGTTGACCTGGTATAGCCCGGCAAAGCCCGGCGCCGCTCCGGAGAAAAGCACCGGGGCATCCCGGCTACCGATGGTGACCACCGGCATCTCCAGCGTGGGCTGCCCATTCCCCGGCTTTCCCGTCTCCAGCCGCGGCGTCGTCTGTCCCAGCCCTGTACAGAAGATCAGCACTATCTCCCCGGGCCGGGCCGGCGCGCCATCATTCACCAGCGAGTAAGCAGCGTGCAGGATGGCGCCCGGCCCTTTGCCATCGCCCGAGAGCGTAAAGATGCCGGGCGAGACGGTATCCACGCGCAGCGGCTCGGGCGCGCTCGTGCCGCGGCTGTTGGTCACGACCAACTGGTAGGTACGGAGCGAGACAAGCTCGAAGGGAGCTTGCGCGTTGATCTGGCCTCCGGAAACAAACAGCAACGGTGCGGCGCGTCCGTCCACCAGCAGCGTCGTCCCGCCGAGAGTCACAGGCAAAGGCAAGGAGGAGGCCTCCGCGCGCTGGTCGGCCAGGTTCTCGCCGAAGACCGAGATCAGGGCGCCGGGCGCGACCGCGTTGTTGGGCGCCGCAACAAAGCTGGCGGCGTTCACGATGCCGCCGGCGTACACCCGAGGCGGCTGGACCATGGTGGCCGTGGCCTGCACGGTAAACGTGCGGTCACCCTCCTTGCCTCCGTCGCCATCGGCCGCCATCCCGGCGGCGCTGAAGAGCACGTCGCCGGCGGCCGTCTCGCCCGGCGCCGTCCACATTACGGTGTAGGTAAAGCTGCTTCCTGCCTGCCGCGCAGCCGGCGCGTTGCCGGCGTACTGGATGCCGTTGGTTCCCAGGATCACGTCCACACCGGAGCCCGGCGAGAAGCTGCCTGCCTGCTTCCCGTCGCGGAAACGCGCGGAAAGCTGAAAGCCCCAGCGCTGCCGGCCTGCGGCCGTGTCCCGAATGGTGACCGTGACCGGCACGGCCCTGGCTGGAGACCAGGAAGCTGCCTCGACCGCCACCGATCCCCCGGACGGATTAACGGCTCCGGTATGACACGCCGTGCAGTTGGCTTCGCCGAAGCCGCCGGTGTAGCCGGGCCGTGGCAGGCTTTGATGGCCGTGGAGTAAGGCCACCACCAGCAGCAAGCAGAACAGCGCCGACGCGAGAAGGGGGCAAGTGTGGCGACACATGGGCTGCCGCGCTGCCGCCGTTGGAGCAGCCTTTAACTACGCGAGGCTTGAGCGTAGCATACCGCAATTCGCTGGCGTTCGCTCACGGCATCAGCCCCTCTCGGCCAGGTAGACACCGGCGAAAATGACGGCGGCCCCCACGAGCAACCGCAGGGTGACCTGCTCCTTCAGCAAGACGAATCCCAGGAAGGTAGCCAGCGGCGGCTGCAAGTAGGAAAGCGCTGTCAGCCGGGTCGCTGAGATGAAGCGCAGGGCATAGTAGAAAATCAGGTAGGCGAGCACCGAGGCGCACACCGACATGTAAACCATGGCCAGCCATCCCTTCCAGGTAACCTGGGAGAGCCCGCCTGCCGCCACCGCGGCCAAGCTGACCGGGACCAGCATCAGCCCCCCAACCAGGAAGGTGTAGGTGTTGAGGGCGAGCGAGTCGAAGCGGGGCGTCACCTCCTTGCTGAGGATGACGTAGTAGGAGAACGCCAGGCACCCGGTGGCGGCCAACAGGTCGCCCAGCAGGCTGGGAGCCTGTCCCGGATGCCGCTCGCCGACCAGCACCGCCATCCCCGCCAGCGACACACCCAGGCCGAGCACCTTCAGCGCGCTCAACTCTTCCAGCCCGTGCAGGCGCGCCAGAACCAGGACGAACACCGGGCCCAGGGAGATGATCAGCGAGGAGTGGGCCACGCTGGTGTATTTCAGGCCGGCGACGAACAGGCACTGGGTGAGGACCACGCCGGACAGGGCCAGCAGCGCCATCAGCTTCCACTCGCGGCGCAGCGGCTCCAGGCCGGCGAGCCCCCGGCGCGCCACCAGAACAGCGAGCAGGATGGCGCTGGCCAACTGGATGCGCAAACCGCCCAGGGCCAGCACCGAGAACTCGCGCACCGCCACCTTGCCAACAATGAAGTTGGCGGTCCACATCAGAACCATGCCCGCTACCAGCAGGTAGAGCCAGCCGCGGCCAATGGGCGGCGGCCGGTGCTCGGCCTCCCAGACCGCAGGTCGCACTTGCTCGGGAACAGGGGTGATGGTGTGGCGGGTCAAACCAGTTCTTCTTTCCTCGCGGTTAAGGATTCGATGTAGTCCAGGTCGAGGTTGTGGCCGATTCCGGGGCCCTCGCCCACCCGGATGGTGCCGGCCGGGGTGACCTCCACCGGCGGCCGAATGACGTCGCGCTCAAAGTATCGCTTGCTGGCCGAAACGTCGCCGGGAAGCACGAAGTTCTCCAGCGTGGAGAGGGCAACATTGTGGGCCCGGCCCACACCCGATTCCAGCATGCCGCCGCACCAGACGGGGATTCCGGCCGCCTGCGCGACCTCGTGAATGCGCCGCGCCTCGGCAAAGCCGCCCACCCGGCCCAGCTTGATGTTGATGATGCGCGCCGCCCGGAGCTCAATGGCCTGCTCC
>CAYVGN010000197.1:0-1906 GCA_964451215.1 uncultured Acidobacteriota bacterium | reverse complement strand
AGGTAGTACTGGTCCAGTTGCTTGAGGTGGCCGGCGTCGGCCAGGCTGTAAGCCGAATTGGCATCAGCCATGAGGCGGATGGCCGGGAAGCGCTCGCGCACCCGGGCCACCACGCCCACGTCCCAGCCGGGCTTGATCTTGATCTTGATGCGCTGGTAGCCGGCGTCCAGTTCGCGCCGGATGCGTTCCAGCAGCTCTTCCACCGTGTTCTGAATGCCAATGGAAACCCCGCACGGGATCTCGGTTCTGGCGCCGCCGATGTGCCGCCAGAGGGGCTTGCCGTTGAGACGTGCCTCCAGTTCCCAAACCGCCGCTTCCACCCCGCCTTTGGCCATGTTGTGGCCGCGGATGTGGAGCAGCAGCTCGTTGATTTCGGCGGCGCAGCGAACCTCCCGCCGGAGCAGGCGCGGCGCGACATACCGGCTGATGATGTGCCAGGCCGTCTCGGTGGTTTCCTCGTTATAGAAGGGGTTTTCCGGCGCCGTCACTTCACCCCATCCCGAGGCTCCCTCGCCCCGGACTTCCACCAGGATGATGCGCCGGTCAGTGGTGCGCCCGAAGCTCGCCTCAAAGAACGAAACGAGCGGCATGCCGATCTCACGCAGGATGATTTTTTCCAACCTCATCGCATTGACAAACGCGAATTATTGCTCAGGGCACTAAATAGATGACGGTTGAAAGGGCCGAGTCAGGGCACGGCTTCAGCCGTGCCGAGCCAGACGCACCCTGGGAAGGGCTTTAGCCCCTGGGGTTGCGGGGTCGGAGCACGACCATTCCCTCAGCGGCTAAAGCCGCCGTCTTGGGTTGCATTGAGCGGCACGGCTGAAGCCATGCCCTGACCCAAGGCAATGCTGCCCTACACGAATTTCACTTGTGTTGCCCTCGCACACCCGTCACCTCTTTGGTGCTGCGAGCAATAGCTCGCACGGGTCCAACAGGGTGCTGAAAAAGTGCCCACCGTGTCGGATTCCTCGGGCCGGCAAGAAGCGCCGACCCTCGCAATGACAGTGTAAGAGAGTTCTTCAGCACCCTGCTCAGGTCGGGAGCACGCAGCCGAATCAGCCGGCCCTGGTCCTCGGCCCGGCTGCCCCGGCACTTTCAGGGGGCGGCCGCCGCAACCGCCAGGCCCGGGAAAAAGCACATCGGGATGTCACGCGAGGTCCGAAGCCCGGGAGCGGCGCCGAGCATTGCCGGGATACAGTTCACCACGACGGCGACGGTAGCCAGATCGCCATGAATACCACCGGGGATGCTCATGTGCAGGTCCGGTACGCCGCGGATGCTGACCGAATCGCTGGATTCCTCAGCCCCGACATACATCTTCAGTTCCAGCCAGATGGTCTGGTCGGCGCCGGCCAGGGCGCGAGCCACCTGGTGCACACCCGCCACCTGTCCCGGCTGAACTTCCAGGAACTCGGTGCGGACGACTTTCGGGGCAATGACCGGCTCGATGGCTTCCTCGATGCGGTCGGCGCGGAGCCCCAGCGAATCGGCGAGCATGGTCGCCGACTCGGGCAGGCCATGGTGCTTCAGGATGCCCGCCGCCACCTGGGCGCGGAACTCCTCTACGGTCAGCCCGGCTCCCACCTTCTTCTGCAAGGGCAGGCGCCGCCGGGAGGCATCCACCACGCGCCGCACCTCCACCCCGCTGACCTGCTGGCAGGCAGCGGCCAGCGTCAGCGCCAGCTTGTCCATGGCAAAACCGGGGTTGACGCCGGTGCCCAGCAAGGCAACCTTGTGCTCGCGGGCGCAACGGTCCAACCGCTCGCTGAGCTGCGGATGCTTGCGGAAAGGATAGGCAAGCTCTTCGCAAGTGGAGATAATGTGGAGTCCCGCCTCCAGGCATTCGGTCAACTGGTCCATCACATCGGCCAGGTAGGAGGAGGTACTGTGCTGTCTCTTATAC
>CAYVGN010000196.1:0-6339 GCA_964451215.1 uncultured Acidobacteriota bacterium | reverse complement strand
AGTGACATTGGGCTGAAGCCGTGCCCTGACTCGGCCCTTTCAACTGTCATGTATTCACTGTCCTGAGTGATAACTCATCTCCCGGTTGGGGGAGTGCTGAATGGTGGTGATCGAGTTAGGGCAGGATCTTCTCGAAGCGGGCGGGGAGGGATTTGACGATGTCGTTGTAGATCACAAAAACCGCGATCAGCACCAGGAACAGGAAGCCGACGTGCACGATCTTCTCTTTCACCTGGAGGCTGAGGTCGCGGCGCAGCAGGCCTTCGATCAGCAGCAGCAGGATCATCCCGCCGTCCAGCAGCGGGATGGGAAACAGGTTGAAGATGCCGAGGTTGAGGCTGATCATGGCCATCAGGCCGATCAGCTCGGGCAGGCCCTGGCGCGCCGCCTCGCCCGAGAGGCGGGCGATGCCGATGGGGCCTTCCAGCGAGCGCGGCGACACCTTGCGCTCGAACATCTTGCCCACCAGGTCGAAGATGAGCACCGCGAACTTGCGGTTGGTCTGGAGCGAGTGCCGCAACGCGTCGGGGAAGGGCAGCCGCTTCTCGATCATGTCGTCCTTCAGGTCCACGCCGATACGCCAGATATCGCGGCCCAGCGCGGGTACGAAGCCTTTTATCGGCGCGACCGTCACCTCAAAGCGCTGGCCGTTTCGCTGGACGGTCAAGCGCATGGGCTTGGGCCCGTTCTCCTGAATCAGTTGCGGCAGGCGCGGCCGGAAGCTTAGGGGCTCGCCGTTGACGGCTGCGATCCTGTCGCCCGGCCGGATGCCCACCCGCTGGGCGGGGTAGCCGGGCTCGATGCCGCGGATGATGGCCGGCAGATAGGGGGCCCAGCCGGCCACCCCGATGCGGTTGCGCCCTTCGGCTTCCGGCGTCACCACCGTGTTGAACGACTCGCTGTTGCGCCGGGCCACCACCTGCAGCGGCTGGCCGGGGTTAGACAGCACCTGGATTTCCACCGTCTCCCAGTTGGGGTTCTCCCGCCCGTCCAGGCGCATGATGAGATCGCCGGCACGCAGCCCCGCTTTGTCCGCTGGCGAGTCCTTCTCTACATAACCAATCTCGGCGGGCCGCTCCAAGTAGGCCTGCTTCTGGTACTTGAACATGTAGAGCCCGGTGAGCAGCACCACGGCCAGCAGCAGGTTCATGACCGGGCCCATGACGGCGATGAGGAAACGCTGCCAGCGCGGCTTGCTTAGAAACTCCCCCGGATCGCCGGAAAGCGGCTCAGCGGGGTTCTCGCCGGCCATCTTTACGTACCCACCCAGGGGCAGCAGGCTGACGCGGTAGTCGGTTTCGCCGCGCTTGCGGCCGAACAGGCGCCGGCCGAACCCGATGGAGAAAACGTCCACGCGTACGCCGAACCACTTGGCCGCCAGGAAATGGCCCAGCTCGTGGGCCAGGATCATTACCCCGAGGACGACCACGACCGCCAGAACGTTGGTGACGATCACGTAGGACATCTAGCCGTTGCTCCGTTGGGCGATGGCTTCCCGCGCCGTGCGCCGAGCCGCACCGTCGCACTCCAGAATCTCCTCCAGGGTTTCGGCCGGGTGCGCCGCCGCCCGCTCCAGTGTTCGCTCGATCACCCACGGGATGGCAGGGAAAGAGATCGCTCCGGCCAGAAACGCCTCCACCGCCACCTCGTCGGCCGCATTCAGCGCGCAGGTGCCGCCCCCGCCCGCCGCCAGGGCCCGGTAGGCCAGTTCCAGGCAGGGGAAGCGGCGGCGGTCGGGCTCAGCAAACTCCAATTTTCGCATAGCCTCCAGGTCCAGGCACTGGTGATCGGCCGGTACCCGCTCGGGATACGTCAGCGCGTACTGGATGGGGATCTTCATGTCGGTCACCGACAGTTGGGCCAGGATCGAGCCATCCACGAACTCCACCAGCGAGTGCACCGTGGACTGCGGGTGGATCAGTACATGCACCTGTTCAGGGCGGAAGCCGAACAGCCAGCGCGCCTCGATCACCTCAAATCCCTTGTTCATCAGGGTGGCCGAGTCGATCGTCACCCGGTTGCCCATGCGCCAGGTCGGGTGGCGCAGCGCCTGTTCCGCCGTCACCCGCTCCAGTTCCTCCTGCGGCGTGTTCAGGAAGGGCCCGCCCGAGGCGGTCAGAATCAGCCGCCGTACCTCTTCCCGGCGTCCACCGCGCAGGCACTGATGCAGCGCGTTGTGCTCGCTGTCCACGGGGAGGATTTCCGCCCCCGAAGCGGCTGCCGCCGCCGTCACCAGGCTGCCGGCAGCCACCAGCACCTCCTTGTTGGCCAGGGCAATTCGCTTTCCGAGGCGAACCGCCTCGTAGGTGGCCTGCAGCCCGGCAACGCCCACCGTCGCCGACACCACAATGTGGACTTCCGGGTCCGTGGCCACGGCCACCATGCCCGCCGTGCCGCTCAGCAACTCCGGCGCGGCGACGCCCCAGTCCAGTAAATGGCGGCGGAGAGCTTGGCGATTCGCTTCTTCCTTGATGGAGACAACCTGGGGATGAAATCGCGCGATCTGCCCGGCCAGCAGTTCCAGATTCCCGCCGGCAGTGAGCCCGTACACCCGGAACCGGTCGGGAAAACACTCCGCCACCCGTAAGGTGTTCTGTCCGATCGAGCCCGTACTGCCGAGGATGGCCAGGTTCTTCATGCCGTTCCAGGTTTCAGGTTCCAGGCTGCAGGTTCAAAGGGCGAGCTACCTGGAACCTGGAACTCAAAAGCTGAAACCTCTTCTAGAGGGGTGCGAAGAAGTGTCCGCTCCGCCAGGCAAGAATGTACCACAGCACCGGGACAGCGAAGAGCAAGGCGTCGAGGCGGTCCAGCAGGCCACCGTGGCCGGGCAGCAGGGTGGAAGAGTCCTTGACTCCTGCGCTGCGCTTCAGCGCGGACTCGACCAGGTCGCCCATCTGTCCGGCGATGTTGACCGCCGCAGCGGTGAGCAGGCTCCAGGCCAGGGTGGGCGGGGGGCGGGGCAGGAAGTAGGCAGGGAAGGCCAGCCCGAAGGCCACGGCGGCAGCCAGCGAGCCTGCGGCGCCTTCCCACGTCTTGGCGGGGCTGATGCGCGGCGCCAGCTTGTGCCGCCCGAGGGCGCGTCCCACGAAATAGGCCGCGGTATCGCTCAGCCAAACCAGTACCAGCACGTAGATGACCCAGCCGGGACCATTGGGCAGGCGGCGCAGGGCGCCCAGCAGGCCCAGGGGCAGCCCCACGTAGAAAACGCCCAGCAGGGAGGCGGCCGCTCCCGGCAGGCTGCTGGCCAGCGGGCGCGAGGGCCACAGGGCCAGCGCCAGGGTTAGCGGCGCCAGCAACACCAGCGCGGCCGCCGCCGGCCAGGCTACCAGCGCGGCCGCCGCTAGCCAGGCTACCAGCGCTACCACCGCGATCCAGGAGAAGTAGCGCAGCGGCGCCTGGCCGGCCTTGTCCGCCAGTTCCAGGTACTCACGCAGGGTCAGCCAGGCCACCAGCGCCAGCACGGCGGCGAACAATGCCTCGGGTGCCCACAACACTAACGCCAGGACGATGGGGATCAGCACCAGGGCCGTCAGCACGCGGATCAGCGTCCCGCTCTTGGCTGGAGTGGTGGCGGCTGCCGAATCGCTTCCCGTTCGATTCGAACTGTCCCCAGACATCGCCCTTCCAGCTTCAAACTTCAGGCCTGAGGTAATCATACCCGCAGCCTGCAGCCTGGAGCCTGAGGCCGGAATCAGGGCAGGCCGCCGTAGCGCCGCTCGCGTTTCTGATAGTCAATGACCGCCCGCAACAGGTGCTTGCGCGTGAAATCGGGCCACAGGGTGTCACAAACCCAGATCTCGGCGTAGGCGATCTGCCAGAGCAGGAAGTTGGAGACGCGCAACTCCCCGCTGGTGCGGATGAGCAGATCCGGGTCGGGCAGGTCCCGCGTATAAAGCTGTTCGGCGATCATCTGCTCGTCCACCCGCCAGCCGTTCGGCCCGTCGGCCCGTGCCCGGTCGAGGAGGGCGTTGAACGCGTCCACCAGTTCCGCGCGCGCGCTGTAGTTGAGCGCCACCGTCAGCAGCATCCCGGTGTTGGGGGCGGTCCGCTCCACGGCGTCCCGGACTTCCCGCTGCACAGCCTCGGGCAACTGGTGGATGCGCCCGATCACCTGGAAGCGGATGTTGTTCTCCTGCAAGGCAGCTAGTTCGCGGCGCAGGTACTCGAGCAACAGGTCCCACAGCATGTCGCGCTCTTCCTTGGGCCGCTTCCAGTTCTCGGTGGAGAAGGCATAGAGGGTGAGGGCCTGGAGCCCCAGCCGGGCTGAGTATTCGACCACTTCGCGGACGGCGCGAGCGCCGGCGCGATGCCCGGCCGCCCGCGGCAGGTGCCGCTTGGCCGCCCACCGGCCGTTCCCGTCCATGATCACCGCGATGTGGCGGGGCAGCCGCTCCGGATTGATTTGGGCCAGCAGTCCGGCTTCTTCCCCGTCCTCAACCGCCGCCCACTCGATCTTCCCAACCGCCACTTCTGCCTCTCGAGGACGCTTCAGCCGGTAGGATAGCACGCTCACTTTAAAATACAAAGTAGATGCGGGATCGAACTGGGTCGAAGCGGATGGACGCGCGGATCCGGGTAGCCCTACTGGCGCCGCCCAACAGAGCCGCGACCGTCAGGGAGCGGGCGGCACCGTATTTCTGCAAAGGCCGTTAGGTCGCGCGCCACTCGGGCGGGACCGGCATCAGACGGCCTCGCGGAGGGTTCACAGAATCTTCACGGGGCCCATCGCTTCGCGCATGACGCGGAAGGCGTCGGTGTCTACCGTACCTTTGCTGAACTCCTGTTTTGGATAGCGGCGGGCAATTTGCACGGTGAGGAAGCTGCCGCGCAATACACTGGACTCGTGGTTGGACCAGACAGCGCTGGTGGTGCGGTCGCCGTAGCGGTCCACCGTGAGGTGGAAGAACTTGATGGCCTGGCCGGGATCATAGCCACGATCCACGACGTTCTCCAGCGCCAGCCGGTCGGCCTGATTCTCCAAGCGGCGGGCGTAGCCGTTGACGACGGCCGCCATCCCCAACTGTCCCAGCACCACGGCGACATTGCCGAGGTAGGCCGAACCGACAATCTCGCCGATCTTGATCAGCACCCGCTTGGTGCGGGTCTCGTTTACATGGCGCCAGTAGTGGGCCTGCAGGACGTGCGCGATTTCGTGGCTCAGCACGAAGGCCAGTTGCGCCTCGTTTTCAAGCAGCCCGAGCAGGCCGGTATTGATCATGATGGCGCCGTCCGGCAGGGTCGCGGCATTGGCGGTGGCGTCCTCGACCACATGAAAGCGGAACTCGATGCCGGACTGCGGTGGATACTTGGCCGCCGGGGGGATCAGCTTCATACCCAAGGCCGAGACGTACTCCTGCACCTCGCGCACCGGGAAAAGCTTGAAGCGCGTCTCCACCTTTCCCTGCTTCCGAAACTCCAGGATGTCGATGCCGGTTTTAGAGTCCTGGGCGCGCACCAGCTTGCGCTTTCCCGGTATCTCAAAAGCGTCGGCCGGGGCGAACGAGCCGATCTCCACCTCGCGGACGGCGAGCGTGCCGTCGGGCTGGCGGACACCGCTATAGCGGATCAGCCGGCCGGCCCACTTCTGCTCCCCCTCCGGCGTCTGCGGCTGAGCCGCGCTCCCCCACTGGCGCCGGCTCTTTTCCTCGAGCACCAGCACTTCCCCGTCGGCCTTCAAGCGGCAGTGATGGCCCGCCGAGATCTCTGCCGCTTCGGCGGGTTCCCGCTCCAGATAGGCGTGCTCGCGGATCTCGCGGTCGAACTGGTCCCAATCACACTTGATCTTGTCCGCGCCGAACTGGTGCTTTCCGGTCCAGGTCCCCTCGGCTTCGATCATGGTCCCGACAGTGAGGTCCGCGATCGTCAACTGCTTGCCTGGCGGGCCATCCTGAATTTCCAGCCGGACACCCGTCCCCAGCAGGATCCGGTCGTCCAGGATCTGCACGGTCCGATCGTCAGGCCGCCCGGTAATGTAGCCCCGAAGCTTGCCCCGTTGCTGCCCGAAGCTGCCAGCGCCTGCCAGCAGCAGCAACAGGAGCAGCAAAAGGGAGGTAACAGTACGGCTTGAGAGTCGCTTTGCCATCGCGCCTCCTCAGCGATCCGGCTGCCGCCGAGCATCACCGCGCCGGTAACTAGAGCAGGGATCGCAACGGGCCGATTCTAGCACAGAGCCAGGTCGCCGCCGTTCCTGCCACACGACCCGTGGCAGGCCTTGCACCCGGCGTTATAATCTCACCCAACAAGCCAAGGGCTCGGCCCTTGACATCCGGGATGTAGGGGCAGGCCTTGTGCCTGCCCGAATCGGGCCTGCCCGAATCGGGCCTGCCCAGGGCGGCCACA
>CAYVGN010000195.1:0-6375 GCA_964451215.1 uncultured Acidobacteriota bacterium | reverse complement strand
CCTACTCAATGCCGAGCTGATGAGGTCCGAAGGCCTCTTCTGAGGCTTTAGGCTTCAGGCTTTAGGCTTTAGGCTTCAGGCTGTAGGGAAAGGTCACTGGGGGCCTGAAGCCTGGAGCCTGGAGCGCAGAGTCTGAAGCCCTCTTGTCATGATCGTGATGAAATTTGGCGGGACGTCGGTGGAGAGCGCCGACGCCATCGAGCGGGTGGCCTCCATTGTGGAGCGGCGCCTGGGGGAGCGGCCGCTGGTGGTGGTCTCGGCCATGGGCAAGACCACCGACCGGCTGTTGCGCTGTGCCGCCACCGCCGCCGAGGGCAACCGCAAGCTGGCCCTGGACCTGCTCCGCGACCTGCGCGACTTCCACGGCAACGAGGCCCGCAAGCTGGTGCCGCCGGCGCACGGGGTGGCGCTGGAGACCTGTCTCGAGGGGCACTTCCAGGAACTATCGGAGCTGGTCAGGGGCCTCTCGGTGTTGGGGGAGCTGACGCCGCGCTCAATTGACGCCATCGCCAGTTACGGCGAGCGGCTCTCCTCGCTGATCGTCACCCAGGCCTTCGAGCGCCACGGCCTGCCGGCGACGTTGCTCGATGCGCGGCGCTGCATCGTCACCGATAACCGGCACACCCGGGCCAGCCCACTCTACGAGCAGACGGGAAAACGCCTGAACGAGGCGGTTGCTCCACTGCTGGCGGCGGGCCGGGTGCCGGTCATGGGCGGCTTCATCGCCGCCAGCGAGCAGGGGGTCACCACCACCCTGGGCCGGGGCGGCTCCGACTTCACCGCTTCCATCGTGGGCTCGGCGCTGGGCGCCCAGCGCATCGAGATCTGGACCGACGTGCACGGCATGCTAACCGCCGACCCCACGCTCTACCAGCGCGCCCGCCGCGTCAAGGTCATCTCGTTCCAGGAGGCCAGCGAACTGGCCTATTTCGGCGCCAAGGTGCTGCACCCCAGCACCCTGCTCCCCGCCATCCAGAAGCGGATCCCGGTCGCCATCCTGAACTCGCGCAACCCGAAGGCGCCGGGCACCCTGATCATCGAGAAGGCGCCCGCGACGAAGAACATCTTCAAGTCCATCGCCTGCAAGAAGAACATCACCATCGTGGACATCTGCTCGACGCGCATGCTGATGGCTTACGGCTTCCTGCGCGCCATCTTCGAGGTCTTCGAGCGATACGAGACGCCGGTGGACATGGTTTCGACCAGTGAGGTGAGCGTCTCGCTGACGGTGGACAACGCGCGCCGCCTGCCGGAAATCGTCGAGGAGTTGCGGCGCATCGCCAGCGTCTCCTACCAGGGAGGCATGGCCATCGTCTGCCTGGTTGGCGACAACATCAAGTTCACGCCGGGCATCGCCGGGAAGGTGTTCAAGGCGGTGGAGAAGGTGAACGTGCGCATGATCTCGCAGGGCGCCTCGCTGTTGAACATCAGTTTCGTGGTGGACGAGAGGCGGCTGAAAGAGGTAGTCTCGCGCCTGCACCGCACCTTTTTCCGGGAAGTAGACCCCAAGGTGTTCGAGTAGGGGCGAGTTTCAGCTCACCCGAGGCCTGGCGACGGGCAGGGGTCGCCGCGCTATGAAGATCGCGCTCCTCGGCTACGGGAAGATGGGGAAGCTGCTGGACGAGATGGCGCCTTCCTTCGGCATGGAGGTGGTCCAGCGCCTGGACATCTGGAACAACCAGGGCGGCGCCGGCATCACCCCGGCGAATTTCCAAGGGGTGGAGGTGGCGCTTGATTTTTCCACTCCCGACGCGGTGGTGGACAACATCACCCGGGTGGCGGCGCTGGGCGTGAACCTGGTGGTGGGGACTACCGGCTGGCACGGGCGGATGGAGGAAGTGCGCGCCGCGGTGGAGCGCCACGGTACGGGGCTCGTCTACGGTTCGAATTTTTCTATCGGGGTCAACGTCTTTTACCGCGTGGTGGCCGAGGCCGCGCGGCTGCTGAAGGACCGCCCGGAATATGACCCCTGGGTCTACGAGATTCACCACCGCCAGAAGCTGGATGCGCCCTCGGGGACGGCGCTGAAGCTGCGCGAGGTGCTGCGCAAGGAATACGGCGAGCGCCAGATCGCGGTGGCCAGCGCCCGCGCCGGCACCATCCCAGGCACGCACACGGTGGGCTTCGACTCGGAGGCCGACACGCTGACGCTGACCCACGCGGCGCGCAGCCGCAAGGGCTTTGCCCTCGGCGCCTTGGGCACGGCCCGGTGGATTCGCGGCAAGAAGGGCTTTTACGAGTTTTCCGAGGTTCTTTTCGGCAAGGACATGTAGGGGCGGCCTCGCCGCAGCGAGGTCGTTCCCTCGGAGGCGTTATGGGCAGCACGAACCTGAAGGGTTGTGGGACCGCGCTGGTCACGCCCTTCCGCAAGGACGGCGGGCTGGACGAAGAGGCCCTGCGGCGCCTGGTGCGCTTCCAGGTGCAGGAGGGCATTGATTTCCTGGTGCCCTGCGGGACCACGGGCGAAGCTCCAACGCTGGAGCACGACGAGTACCTGCGGGTGGTGGAGATCGTGCTGGAGGAAGCGCGCGCCGCCGGTCGGCAGGTGCCGGTGTTTGCCGGAGCGGGCGGGAACTACACCGCCAAGGTCGCCACGCTTATCCGGGAACTGGAAGCCATGGGCGCCGACGGGATCCTCTCGGTCTCCCCTTACTACAACAAGCCCACCCAGGAGGGCATCTACCAGCACTACAGGTTGCTGAACGATCAGACGTGCCTGCCGATCATCGTTTACAACGTCCCCGGGCGCACCGGGTCGAACATCGAGGTCTCGACGCTGGCCCGCCTGGCGGCGCTGCCCAACATCGCCGCGGTGAAGGAAGCTTCGGGCAACATTACCCAGATGGCTGAGGTGATCAACGCCGTGCCCGAGGGCTTTGCGGTCCTTTCCGGCGACGACGCCATCACGCTGCCGCTGATGGCGCTGGGCGGCGTGGGGGTGATTTCCGTGGCTTCGAACGAGATCCCCGGGATGATGGCGCGGCTCACCTCGCTCTGCCTGGCCGGCGATTTCGTTGAGGCGCGCAGCCTCAACCGCCGCCTGCTACCATTGATGCAGGCCAACTTCATCGAGTCCAACCCCATCCCCGTGAAGGCCGCCCTGGCCATGATGGGCCTCATCGAGGAATCCTACCGCTTGCCGCTGGCGCCCATGAAACCGGAGAACCGGGCGAAGCTGGAGAGGATCCTCGATGGAATGGGCTTGCTGGCCCAGGCGCGCCACAGCGCATAATCAGCCCGACGTCGATTGAGAACTTGGTTCGTTCAGTGGGAGCAGAATTCCGTCGTCTACAGCAACCTGCGGAAGCCGGCCTGCTCGAAGTGGTGATCGGCGCCAAACACTTCAGCCAAACCACAGTCCCACATTACGATGAAGCTGACACAGTCCACGAGGCTCCAGTCCTTGTCGGACCGCTCTCGGTAAATCTCCCAGCCGCGGCGGTAGAGATCTTCATCCACCCAGACTAGCCGATCGAGCTCGCTTTCACGGTAGCGCCGTTCAAGCTCAACGGCTAGTCCACGGACCTGCGGAACCGCCAGTACGCCGGCGACCTCAATGAGGACGAGCGAGGTGGTCACGAGAGTGCACCCTGAGCTCATCAACTCCCGGTACCTGCTCTGTGCTTTTCGGTGAAGAGAGTCTCGCGTGTGGAGCAGTGCAATCCACCCGCTGGAATCAACGAAGACTGGGTGGCCCGTCACCGCTCGCCTCTTCGGTACAGGTAGCGCTCGAGATTCGTCGCTAGGTCCTCAGGACCAAGGTCCTGGGCCAGTTCGCAAATCTTTGCCATCGGGTCAGAACGTCCTGCGTGAGTCGGGACCCCCGGCTCCTCGACCACGATCTTAACTGGCGTATCCTCAGGGAGCTCCAGAGGCTCCAGCGGTCGAATCTGACCGTTCTTGAAGATGCCGTTGATAGTCCGTTTCATTGGCTAATCCTTCCCTGAACTCAAGCCTATCATGCGCGCTGAACGCGTTCGGGTCAACCGAGCGGCCGGAGGCAGCCGCTTGAATACGGCTGGTTTCCGTTACACGAGATGCTTAGACTCAGCACGTAAGGAGCTAAAGTCCCAAGTGAAAACCTTCGCCCGGACTTTGGACCCTGGACTATGACGTTAGCGGAGCGGATCGAGCGCCTGTTCGACTTCCCCGAGATCACCGACGAGCACTTCACTGCCTTCGAGGAGCTGAAGAGGGAGCTGAACTGCGGCGCGGTGCGGGCGGCCGAACCCGACCCGGCGTCGCCCTCCGGGTGGCGCGTGAACGCCTGGGTGAAGAAAGGCATCCTGATCGGCTTCCGCGCGGGTGTGATCCAGGACATGTCCGTGGCGGGGATGGGCGGGGCGCAGTGGCCGTTCTTTGACAAGCACACGCTGCCGCTGAAGCAAATCACGGCTGGGAGCGGCGTGCGCATCGTCCCCGGCGGCTCTTCCATCCGCGACGGCTGCTATGTGGCGGCCGGGGTCACCTGCATGCCGCCCATGTACATCAACATCGGCGCCTACGTGGATGAGGGCACGATGGTGGACTCGCACGCGCTGGTGGGCTCCTGCGCGCAGATCGGCAAGCGCGTTCACCTGAGCGCCGGCGCGCAGGTGGGCGGGGTGCTGGAGCCGGTCGGCGCGCTGCCGGTGATCATAGAGGACGAGGTGCTAGTGGGCGGCAACTGCGGCATCTACGAGGGCACCCTGGTGAAGCAGCGCGTGGTGCTCGGCGCCGGCACCATCCTCACCGGGTCCACGCCCGTCTACGACCTGGTGCGCGGCCAGATCTACCGCCGCCAGGGGGAAGGCCCGCTGGTTATTCCCGAGGAGGCTGTTGTGGTCCCCGGCTCCCGCCCCGTGGCCTCCGGGCAGGGCCGCGAATGCGGGCAGGGCCGCGAATGGCAGCTTTCGCTTTACACCCCCGTCATCGTCAAATACCGCGACCCCAAGACCGAGCGCGGCACCCAGCTCGAAGACCTGCTCCGCTAACAACCACCGCCCAGCCCTACGACCCGGCAGGCTTTGGTGCCCGGCACCGGGCCGGGCGCTACACCTCTTTCCCTACCCTTCGAGGCGGCGCTCGCGGCGGTAGGCTACCCTTCGAGGCGGCGCTCGCGGCGGTAGGGCTCCTTCATGTACCTTTGCGCTTCGGCCTGGGCGCCCTGGGTGTCATCCCTGGTGCGCTCAGCCTGCCGGTATTCGTTCAGGGCCCGCTCGCGCTGCCCGGTGATGTCGAAGATCTTGCCCAGGTTGATATGGCTCCACACCTCGGTCCACTTCGGTTCCCCGTCGCCATTGAGCGACTCGCGGAAGGCGTTGGCCGCCGACTGGTAGTTGACCTGGGCGAAGAAGACCTCGCCGATGCGGAAATGCGCCAGCGAGCTGTTCTTGTTGATGTCCAGCGCCTTCTGGTATTCCTTCAGCGCCTCTTCGTACTCTCCCAAGTCGGCCATTTGCTGGCCGCGGGTGACGGCCACCTGCAGGCGGATCTTGTCGTTGTACTTCAGCAGGTGGCTGTCGGGATCCACGGTGACCGTGCGCGGCCGCCCGAAAGTCTCCACGGTGAAATCGGACGCTGTGCCCACTACTTCCACGCGCTTGATCTCCGGGTCGCCATCGGTGTCCACGCGCAACTCCACCGGCATGCTGAAGGTATCCATGTCCTGCTTGATCTTGCCGACGATCTTGAAGCCCTTGGGCGTGCGGTAGACGGTGTAGTCAGCCTTGAACTCAGGCGCCCCGGTGGCTTCGGTCCACTGGATGAAGAAGCCCTCTAGCTTCCGGCCCGCGGCCTGCTCGAAGACGTTGCGCAGGTCGTCGGTGGAGGCCAGCTTCCCGGCGTACTGGATGGCGAACTGCCGCAGGCCCTTGAAGAAGGCCTCGTCGCCCACCACCCAGCGAAGCATTTCCAGCACGATGGCGCCCTTCTTGGCCACCACCGAGTCGAATTCGGGGGAGTACTCTTCCAGGCTGGCCGCGCGCAGGATGGGGACCCGGTCGTTGGCCAGGGCGGTGATGGCGAAGTCGGCGGCGAGTTGTTCCATGGCCCCCTTCCCCACCACTTCCTCGGTGTACAGCAGCTCGCTGTAGGTGGCCAGGCCCTCGTCCAGCCACAGGTCGGTGCGGGAGGCCGGGCTGACCAGGCCCCGCCACCACTGGTGGGCGATTTCGTGGGCCAGCAGGCGGTA
Source organism: uncultured Acidobacteriota bacterium (assembly GCA_964451215.1). Classification (GTDB taxonomy): domain Bacteria; phylum Acidobacteriota; class Terriglobia; order JAJPHL01; family JAPKYU01; genus CAYVGN01. The sequence goes on along the minus strand of CAYVGN010000195.1, from coordinate 203 downwards.
GTTGAGCCCCGCGCCGATGCCGCGGGGCGACAGGAAGATAATGCCCGGCGCAGAATACCCGTTGACCGAGTCCGACTCGATCTGAACCAGGGCCAGCGAGTGGACCGGCGCCGGGCCGAACTTGTCGGCGAAAAAGGCGAAGATCTTGCCGGCCGCTTCGCCATAAGCCTGGGCCTGGGTGGCTTCGGCGCCGCGGAAGTAGA
>CAYVGN010000194.1:0-6385 GCA_964451215.1 uncultured Acidobacteriota bacterium | reverse complement strand
GGACAAAGAGACGTAGGCTCAAGAATCGAAGGGGTTTGGGTCTTTGTTTGTACCAGCGGAAAAAGAAGCGGAGGTCTCGCTCGCGCTGGCGGCCGGCCGGACCCCCTCCTGCAGCCGGGCTACGTCACGCTTCACGAAGGCCAGTGCGCCCAGCGCCAAAAGCGCCGCCGAGCCGATCTGCGCGAGTGCGCTGAGGGAAATGGCAAAGGTGAGGCTTTCGCGCTGGGCGATGTAGCCGATCACGACCGGAGCAGTTCCCGCGCCTGCCAGCCAGCCCACCATATTCATCACACCCGCGCCCGTAGTCCCGCTGCCTCCACGCCATCGTCGTTGCTTACCAGGATCGTGGGCAGGCAGGTTCGCCCGTTCGGCTACGGTTTAACCACTACTGTCAAGCACTCTGCGGACCCGGTCATCCGCAACCCTTCCTTCGCCTCTTTGAGCGGGAACCGGTGCGTGACGATGGCGCCGGCGTCGATTCGTTTCTCAGTCGTGGCGAAGCGCGCCAAGCGCTTTTCAATGATCCTGCAGGGTTATAATGCCTTCCCCCGGCTGGGCACGGAGGTGGGTGCGGAGGATTGTTCGTTCGTGCGGGGCTGCGCCGGTGCGATCACCGCCGCCGGTCTGGCCAAACTCGCAGCACAGGTCGCCTATGTCAGCAAAGCCGGGGCGGATGCCTGGGGCGAATTCTGCGTGCGCGATCTGTGCTGGCAGGGCGTGGACGTTTCCCGCGTGGTACAGGACCCTTCGGTGACTAGCGGACTTGGCGGCACCGCCAGTCAACCCACGCTGGAGCAGGCCCAGGGATTTCTGAGGCAACATTCGCTGTAGCCGCGAGGAGTTACTTCGGTGACGGGCGGAATCGACTTTCACACGCATCCTGTTCTGGTCCGGGAAATGATCGCGCGCTACCCCGAACTGGAGCGCGCGGCGCGGGAAACCTACCGGGTGGGCAACAACTTCCAGCCGCTCCGCGTGATGCTTCTGGAGATGGACCTGGCCGGGATCGAGCGGGCCGTCGTGCTGCCAATCGACGCGCGAACGTCGCGGCAGGCGACGGTCTATAGCAACGAGCAGATCCGTGAGTTGTGCAACATGTCGGAGCGCCTGATCGGATTCGCCAGCGTCGATCCACGCGGCCCGGACGCGCCCCACGACCTCACCCACGCTGTGAAGGCGCTGGGCCTCCGCGGGCTGAAGCTGGCGCCCGCCATGCAAGAGTTTTTTCCCAACGACCGGAAGGCCTACCCGGTTTACGAACGCGCCACGGAGTTGCGCGTCCCGGTGCTGTTCCACGCGGGCATGAGCTGGGAGCCGGGCAGCCGCCTCAAGTACGGCCACCCGATGCATTTTGAGGACGTGGCGGCGGACTTCCCGAAGCTGCCCATCGTGCTGGCGCACCTGGCCTGGCCCTGGGTCGTGGATGCCGTGGCGCTGGCATTGAAGTACCCCAACGTCTACCTTGACACCTCCGCCCTGGCCTTCGACAACCCGACCGATTTCCTCCGTTACGCCATGACGCAGCAGGTGCCGCTCACGGTCTTCGAGCGCAGCCTGCGGCGCCAACTGGTGTTCGGCTCCAACTATCCGCGCATTGAGATTAGGGCGGTCGCCAAGGCCGTCCGCTCGCTCGGCTTTTCCGAAGAGTGCTTGGAGCTCATTTTCCGGATCAACGCCGAGACGTTGCTGGGAGAGAGGCCATGATCATCAAGCTGGAACGAATCGAGGTCACCTCCACCAGAGAGCTGCAGATGATTGACATCACGCCGGAGGTAGAGCGCGTGGTGGGCGAAAGCGGGGTGCGCCAGGGGATGGTGTTCGCCATGACCGCGCATACCACTTCCAGCCTGCTGGTGACCGAGGGCATCGAGTGCCTGGAGCGGGATGTGCCCGCCCACCTGGAGCGGCTGGCGCCGAAGCAGCCGCCGGAGGGTTCTTACGGCTACTACCACAACCGCTACCTCGATTTTGACGGCCGCCTCGGATTCAACGCGGGCGACCACCTGAAAAGCATCCTGGGCGGGATCGGATGCTTCTTCCCCATCGAGAACGGAAAGGTAGTGCGCGGAAGGCGCCAGACGGTTTACTTCGTGGAATACGACGGTCCTCTGGCGAGGACCGTGTTTGTCCAGGTGATAGGGCAGGCCTGACCAGTAGGGCCGGCGCGCGGCGCCGGGGCCGGCCGGCCCTGGGGTTGACGAGGAGGGTTCCATGAAGCGAGTGCTGATCACGGGCGCCAGCGGCCGGTGGTAGTGAGGCCGTTGTGGCCCTCCCGCGGCATGTGGGGGCAGGCCGCTGTGCGCACTGCCCGATATTCAGTCCGCCCCAAGAACCCGCCTCGTCCCCGCCGGCGCTACGTCGGAGAACTTCAGGAAGGCCGGAAAAGATCCACTGGACGGAAGGAGAAGCCGGGAAGCACGTTTTCGCCGGAGACCACATCGTTTTCGGAATAGACGTGGGCATCGCCGTTTGGCCGGTAAGCGGTGACCGTCCTGGTTTGCGGATCGGCCACCCAGACCAGGCACGTCCCGGCTGTCAGGTACTCCCGCACTTTCTCCTGCACTTCGCTGGCGGTGTCTCCTGTGGAGACCACCTCAACAGCGAGATCCGGAGCACCCGGGAAGAACCGCTTCGCGGTAGAGGGCGTCAGCCGCTCGGCAGTAACAAAGGCGATATCGGGGGCGCGGACAGTGTCGGGATCTTGCGCCAGGATAAACCCCCACTCCGTTCCGACCCGCCCGAGCCGCTTCTCCTTGATAAACGAGAGCAGCCGGGCGGCGAATTCGATCACAATCCAACCATGCTCCCCACCTACGGCGGGCATTTCGATCACTTCTCCTCGGACGAGTTCGAAGCGGCGCGTCCCCGCGAGGGCCCAGGCCTGCTCGGCGTTCATCAGGGTCTTTATCTCCGCCATTGGCCGCAGTATAGCAAAGGTGGCAGCTTGCAGGGGGCCGCCACTGCCGGAATCCGGCTCCTTCCGCTGACCATCTCCATGGTTGGCATGGAGCCCGAAATCGTCATAAGCTACGCCTTTCTTGGCCGGGCCGGAGTGAGCCGGCCAGGGCCGTGGAGGCAACAATGAACAAGCGTAGCGGGTGGTTGCTGGCTGGGCTGCTGACGTCACTCTGCCTGGCGCTGCTGGGGCAGGAGCGGGAGGACCGCACTCTGCTGCGGTGGCCGCAGGTGCGCGAGATCATCAACGAAGCATCGGGCGAGCGCGCCATGCACCACGTGCTGGAGCTGGTGCCCTACCCGCGCGTGCGCGCGCGCCAGGAATACACCGGCCATTTCCGGGAAAGCGAGGTGATGGCGCGGTTCGCGCGCGAATACGGCTTCAGCAACGTGGAGATCGAATCGCTGCCGGGGCCGCAGATCTGGCACGCCTGGCAGGCGGAACTGTGGATGGTGCAGCCGGAGGCGCGCAAGCTCTACGACGTCTATGACGTGGCCGTGGCCATTGCCAGCGGCAGCGAATCGGGCGACGTCACCGCCGAGGTGGTAGACGTGGGCATCGGCAGCGGGGCCGAAGACTACGCCGGCAAGGACGTCAAGGGCAAAATCGTCCTCGGTTCGGCTCCCTCGCGCGCCCTCCAGCGCCTGGCGGTGATTGAACGGGGCGCCGTCGGCGTCCTCAGCTACAACGCGCTCCGCCCGGACAGCGTTCCCGACGGGATCATGGCGCAGGGCATCTCCGCCAGCGCCCCCAAGGACAAGAAGCCCGGGTTCGGCTGGTCCATCGCGGCGCGCCTGGGACGCGAGATCGCGGCGCGGCTGGCGCGGGGCGAGAAAGTGGCGCTGCGCTCCATGGTCAAGTCGGAGACCTTCCCCGGCAAGATGGAAATCGTCCACGCCGTCATCCCCGGCGACGGCTCCACGGACCAGGCCATCGCGGTTTCCGCCCACCTCTACGAGGGCTACCAGAAGCAGGGCGCCAATGATGACAACTCCGGTTGCGCCGCCACGCTGGAAATGGGCCGCACGCTCATCCGCCTGGCGAAAGAGGGCAAGCTGCCGCCTCCCAGGCGCGCCATCCACTTCCTCTGGGTGCCGGAGATCAGCGGGACCACGGCCTGGCTGCGCAAGCACGAAGACGTCAAGTCAAAGCTCATTGCCGACCTCAACTTCGACATGGCCGGCCTGGGCCTGCGCGCCGGGGGCGCGTTTTTCCTCCTTCACCGCACGCCGGACACGTTTCCCACCTTCCTCAACGACGTTTCGGCCAGCGTGCTGGAGTTCGTGGGCAACACCAACCAGGAACGGGTTCGCTATCGCCATAACGGCTACCGCTTCACACTCCCGGTGGTGGCGCCCAACGGCAGCCAGGACCCGTTCTATTACAAGGTGGACAAACACTACGGCGCCAGCGATCACGTCGTCTACCTGAACCAGGGAATCCCGGCCGTAATGTTCAACACCTGGCCCGATCCCTGGTACCACTCCTCCCAGGACACCCCGGACAAGCTGGACGCCACCCAGTTCAAGCGGGCGGTGGTGGTGGGGGCGGCAGCGGCCCAGGTGCTGGCCGTGGCCGACGAGGAGATGGCGGCGCGGGTGGCCGCCGAATCACTGGCGCGGGGAACGGCACGCATGGCCGAAGCCCAACGCAAGGGCCTCGCTTACCTGGCCGATGCCGACAGCGCCGCGCTGGCTGCCGCCTACCGCGAGGCGCTGGTTGTGGTGCGCCACCAGGCGGAGGTCGAGAAACAGGTGATCCGCTCCTCCGCGGTCCTGTTTTCCACTCCCGCGGAAGCGGGCAAGCGCCTGGCGCCCCTGGAGGGGCTGGTGGAGCAGCGGGCGGCCGCTCTGCTCAATGAGGTCAAAGCGGTTTACCAGTTCCAGGCGGAGCAGCGGAAGGCCACGGCGCCGGAGCCGGCACCCAGTGAGGCCGAGGCCAGGGCCGCCCGCCTGATCCCGGAGCGTACCGGCCCGGCGCCCTTCGGCATGGCCGCCTTCATGGCTGCCGAGCAGGCGCTGGAGAAGCTGCCCGCGCAGGAGCGCCTGGCCGTGCAGGAGGCCCTGCGCAAGATCCCCGCGCACATGACCTCCGAGTTGAACATCCTGCTGGGCAAGAAGAAGACGGTGCTGGAAATCCGCGATTTTCTCTCCGGCGAGTTCGAGCCGCTTCCTCTGGACGATCTGGTGGCCTACCTGCGCGCGCAGGAGAAGCTGGGCAACGTGAAGCTCGTAGAAAAACCGGAGGAACCGAAGCCCGCCCCGCCGGTGGTCAAGAAGCGCGCCAAGAAGGGCTGATCGAAGCGCCTCCGAGCCGCGACCGTCAGAAGCTGATCCTCGCTTACCACAAAGACACAAGGGTCACAAGGTCTTCCCAAAGCGACCAATATTTGTGGACTTTGTGTCCCTGGGGTCTCGGTGGTTTTTTTCGCGCTGGGGGCTACTCGCGGAAGCCGAACTGCATTTTGACCCCGGCCACCTCGATCAAGTCGCCTTCATTCAGGTCGCAGGGGCCGCTGATCGCAACGCCGTTGACCTTGGGCGAACCCTTGCCGGAAGGCGAGAGCTGGTAGCCGGCCTCGCGCTTGTTGATGACGGCGGCAACGTCGGGGGCGAACCAGCCCTTCAGCTTGACCGAGGCCATCGGCGACTTGCCGATCATGGCCAGCTTGCTGGTGAGGATGTACTCGTTCTGGTCGGTCTTGCCGGAGAGCACGACCAGGGTGGCTACCTTCTCCACCGCGGCCGGCGACGCGCCACCCTCGGCCAGGACGGTCGCTTTCTGGAGGAACTCGCGGCGCTTCTTGGTGTCCAGCACCACGGTTTCCTCCAGCTTGGCGACGGGCGCGGCGCGTTCGGCGGCCGGGGTGGGCGGCCCCGGCGGCGCCCCTCCCTCGTCCACGAAGATCAGCGAGTGCTTGCCGATCAGCACCTGGTCGCCGTTCTTCAGGGGAATCTTGCGGACACGCTGGCTGTTGACGAAGGTGCCATTGAGGCTGTTGAGATCCTCCACCACAAAGCAGTCGCCCTCGAAGTACACCTTGGCGTGGTGCCCGCTGACGGCCAGGTTATCAATCACCAGGTCGTTGCCGGGGGTCCGGCCGATGGTGAGCGCGGCCTGCTTCAGCGGAATCTCTTTCAGTACCGCAGCCTCGTACTTCAAGATGAGTCTCGCCATAGAATTCCTCCCGTCCGCCAGGCCGGCTGGCGGTCACACGCCGTCCCGCCCCGCGCCGGCCCAAGGCCGGCGCCGAACAGAACATTCTCAGGAAAAGATGCCGCGCAGCCAGGCCCAGAAACCCTTGCTCTTCTCTTCCTTCACCCGCACCACCACCACCGTGATGTTGTCTTCCCCGCCGTTCTCGTTGGCGATCTCCACCAGGCGGTCACAGGCCTGCTGGGGGGTGGCGGCCTCGGTCACCACCTGGAC
>CAYVGN010000193.1:0-6398 GCA_964451215.1 uncultured Acidobacteriota bacterium | reverse complement strand
AAGCCTAAAGCCTCAGAAGAGGCCTTCGGACCTCATCAGCTCGGCATTGAGTAGGGCCGCGCCGGCGGCGCCGCGGACGGTGTTGTGGCCCAGCGCGGTGAACTTGTAGTCGAGCACCGGGCAGCGGCGGGCGCGCCCGACGAAAACGGCCATGCCGCGCTCGCGCTCCACGTCCAGGCGTGGCTGGGGCCGGTCCTGCTCCTCCATCACGATCACCGGCTGCAGCGGCGCGCTGGGCAACTGCCGCTGCTGGGGCAGGCCGCGGAATGATCGCCAGGCCTCCTTCAGGTCCTCCAGCCCCGCCGGCTCCCGCAACTCCACCGAAATGCTCTCAGTGTGGCCGTCCAGCACCGGCACGCGGTTGGTCTGCGCGCTGACGCTGATGAGCGCCTCTTCCACCCTGCCGTTCTTCAACTGGCCAAGGATCTTGCGGGTTTCCGCCTCCACCTTCTCCTCTTCGTTGCGGATGAAAGGGATGATGTTCCCCAGGATGTCCAGGGAGGGGACGCCGGGGTAGCCGGCGCCGGAGATGGCCTGCATGGTAGTGACCACAACGCGCGCCAGCCCGAAGCGCCGCTCCAGCGCCGCCAGCGCCAGGACCAGGGTGATGGTCGTGCAGTTGGGGTTAGTGACGATCGGACCCTTCCAGCCGCGGATCTTTTGCAGCGGCGCCAGCGCCAGATGTTCGGGGTTGATTTCCGGCACCAGCAGCGGGACGTCCGGCTCCATGCGGAAGCTGCCGGCGTTGGAGACCACGATGTGGCCGCAGCGGGCGAACTCCGGTTCGACCTCCTGGGCGGCCCGGGCATCCAGGCCCGAGAAGACCACCTGCGGCCCGCGGCCCGGTTTACACTCATCTACCTGCAGGTCGCGGGCGGCCGCTGGCATGGGCCAGGCCAGCCGCCAGGCGGCAGCTTCCCCATAAGTGCGCCCCGAGGAGCGCTCCGATGCCGCCACCCACTTCAATTCAAACCAGGGGTGGTTCTCCAGGAGCCGTACCAGTTGCTGCCCCACCATGCCGGTGGCGCCCAAGACCCCCACCTCTACCTTCATAGCGCCAACAGTCTCCGCGTCATCTCGGAATAAATTTCCACCGCCTGCACCAAGTCTCGCTTGGCCACCCGTTCGTGATCGGTATGTGCCACCAGAACAGAGCCCGGGCCAACCAGGTAGGGTCTTCCCCAATTACTGAGCGCGGGGATGTCAGTAGTGAAGGATACCACTGTTGTGGGGAAACCATCCAGCACCTCCAGGCGCAGGGCGGGAATCTCCAGCAGATAGCGCACGTCCACCAGGCCCTCGGCCGCGCGGGCAATAGCTTCCTTCAGCCGCCCGGAGGGCCCCACCAGCCGGAACAGCAGTTCGGCGCGGGCGTAGTCGGGGATCACGTTGGGAGCGTGGCCGCCCTCGATGGTGCCGATGTTGTAGGTGCAGGCGCCCAGCAGCTCGTCGCGAGGCAGGGGAATGGAACGCAGGTTCACCAGCGCGGTCAGCAGCTTCTCGATGGCTGACTCGCCCAGTTCGGGACAGGCCGAATGCGCCCTGCGCCCGCGCGCCTCGAAGACCGGTCGGAGCGCTCCTTTCATGCCCAAGGCCAGCCGGTTTTCTGTGGGTTCGCCGTTGATCAGGAAGCGCGAGCCGCGCGGGTGGGCGTTGGCCCAGGCGGCCCCCGCCGAATCCCGCTCCTCGCCTACCACGAACAGCAACCCGAAGTTCCCCCCACCCTGCTCGCGCAGCCTCTCGGCGGCCTTGATCTCGGCGGCCATGATCCCCTTGGCGTCGCAGGAGCCTCGCCCGTAGATGTGCTCGACATCTTCGGAAGACGGGATGTGGGGCGGGACCGTGTCGGAGTGCGTGGAGAGAGTTACGAGGGGATGGCCCCAGCAGGCGAACACGTTGGGGCGCCCGGGAGCGGCCTCTTCCAGCGTTACCTCCGCACCCAGCCCGCGCAGGTATTGGGCCAGGAACAGCGCCACCTCGCGCTCGTGGCCTGTGGTGGACTCGATGTCCACCAGCCGTCGCGTCAGCTCAAACAGGTGCATGCGTCCTACGATAACAGGTTGTGCGGACGATTCGGTGCCCGGCGCTGGCCCCGATCCGTCTCTAACGCGATTCGAGTCCGCCTGCCGAGGCGTCGAATGGCCAATCGGCCCAATTTGGTGCCCGCAGCTCGCAGGCGCGGCCCCGGGAGCGCAGGCTTCCAGCCTGCAGATTCTCGAGGGCCCGCCTGTGCGAGCAATCCCGCAGCGCGGGATGCGCTTATAGGAAGTGCAGAAAGTTACTGATGGATCGGGGCTGGCCGCGGCCAGCCCGTCGCCGCATTCTGCTCGCGCAAATCGGCGTGCTACAATGGCCCTATCCCAAGGCCACAAAGGACTCGATGCATCCGGACCTGAAGCTGGCCCTGGACCTGCAGGCGGTGGAGAAGGAGATTGTCCGCTTGTCCGCCGAGATCGCCTACCTACCCCGCCACATCCAGGAAATCGAGAGCAAGCTGGCCGGCGCGCAGCGCCAACTGGAGTCCGACCGCCAGGCCCTCGCCGCCAACCAGAGGGAGCGGCGAAAGCTGGAAGGCGACGACTCCATGCTCCAGGAAAAAATCTCCAAGTACAAACAGCAGGTCTTCGAGGTCAAGACCAACGAGCAGTACCGGGCGCTGCAGCACGAGATCGAATTCGCCGAGGCGGAAGTCCGCAAGATCGAGGACAGGATCCTGGAGCGGATGGTGGAGGCTGAAGAGCTGGAAGCCAGGGTGAAGAGGGCGGAGAAGCAACTGGCCACCGAGCGCGTCGAGGTGGAAAAAGAGAAGGCCGAAGCCATCAGCCGCACGCAGGCCGACGAACTGGCCCTGGCCGAACTCAAGAAGAGCCAGGCCGAGTACCGGGCCTGCATGTCCCCCGACGTGCTGCGCCACTTCGACCGCCTGTTGCGCGCCCGCAAGGGTGTGGCCGTGGCCGAGGTGCGCGACGGCGCTTGCAGCGAGTGCTACGTGCGCCTCCGTCCCCAGGTGTTTCAGGAGATCAAGCCCAACGACAAGATAATGCAGTGCGAGAACTGCAGCCGCATCCTCTACTGCGTTCCCGCGGAGGCGGCCGAAGGCCAGGCGGTTCCCGGTCCCCAGTGAGAACACTCGAGGCCAGCTCATAAATCCGCAATCTCACCCACGAGTCAGGGCACGGCTTCAGCCGTGCCGATCCCGCAGGGCGGGACCACCATTCCCTCAGCGGCTCAAGCCGCTGTCTTGAGCTGACTTGACCAGCACGGCTGAAGCCGTGCCCTGACCAAAGCCCGTGCTGACCTACGCAGGTGCCTCCCTCTTGCACCCTTTCAGGGTGCTATGGCCCAGGCAGAACCTGCGCGAGTCTGCGAAATCTGCGGACTGGCTTGGCAGCGGCAGCAGCCGCGCTGTGGCTATTTCTCCTGCTCCAGGACCTGGATGACCTCGCCGATGCCGAAGAGCAGGTTCTTGAGCAACAGGGTGGCCTGGATGCGCTCCGCCTCCGAAGCGCAGTCGGCAAACACCTCTGAGAATTGCCCGGCCTCTCCGAGCTCCATCAAGTAGCGGCCCTGGGTGGTGTGGCGGAGTTGGCGCAGGCCGGCGTCCCGCCCGGCTTCCACCAGCAGGTCGAAGTTCACGTGAGCGGTGATGTCGCGCTGCCCCGGCTCGTGCAGCACCTCCGCGCTGGCCGTGTGCTTCCGGTAGGTCATCAGCGTGCCCGAGGGAAAGCGTCGGCCGCGCGATATCTCGCGGGCGCGGTAGCCGTAATCGAAAGTGAGGGCGTAACCCCGCTTCAGCAGTTCGCCGAAACGCCGCATCCAGGAAGCGGCGGCCGGGCTGACCTCCAGCGTCTGGCCTTCCGCCGGTTCAATTCCCAGCCGCTCCAGCCACGACTCCAACTCCGGGGACGAAGGCTCCCCGGCTATCCAGGCCAGCATGCCCCCGCGCTCGCCCACGTACAACTCACGCAGGCGCCCGCCCTGGCAGCGAAGGACGTGCACGGGCAGCGCGTCGAAGAACTCGTTGGAAAAAACGCAGCCGGTGAAGGGCTGCGGCAGCGGATTGCCGTACTCCAGGGCGACATAGTGGAGCGCGCGATGGAACTCCGGGCAGGCGCGGGCGGCCCAGGCCTGCGCCCCCCGCGCGAAGTCGCCTGAACCGGCGCCCACCTCCAGCACCGTGAACGGGCCGCCTCCTAACCCCTCCCACATGGCCACCCAGCGCCGCACCACCAGGCGGGCGAAGGCGGGATGCACCTGGGCGCTGGTGTAGAAATCGCCGGCCGGGCCGAACCTCGTGCGAGCCGAGCGGTAATACCCGTATTGCGGATCGTACAAGCACAGCTCCATGTACCGGGCAAAGGTGATCGGTTCCTGCTGCCGGATTTCGGCCAGAATGTGATCCAAGAGACTCAATGTAATCCTATGAAACCACAAGGGAAAACCAACTGGCTAACGATTTCTCTTGACATCGAATGAATAGTGTTATAGTTAACTAGCCAAATGAACGCCGGCTTTCGGCTCCACCTTGAGGCTTCGGGCGTGCCCTTTTACCGGCAGATCATTGACCAGGTTCTGCGGGCAATCGCCGAGGGCACGCTGAAGCCCGGAACGCAGCTACCGACCGTGCGGCAGGCTGCCGTCGAGCTGTCGGTAAACCCGAACACGGTGGTGCGGGCTTACCGGGAACTGGAGATCCGGGGAATCGTAGCCACGCAGCAGGGCACCGGGACTTTTGTAACGGCCCACGAAGCAGACCGGTCGGTTCCCGAGCGGAGGCAGCAACTGGAAACGTTCGTAGACGACGTGCTGGCCCGGGCGGGGGCCGCCGGCTTCGCGCTGGCTGATGTGTTGGGCGCGCTCAGGGCGCGCCAGGAGGAAGGGAGGTCATCGCATGATCCCCATTACGATACGTAAAGAGCAGAAAGCGCCGGAGGCGAAGCCGGCCGTGCAGGACAGGACTCCGAAGCCACGGATCAAGAAGCAGGTGGCCAACCCGGTCAGCATTGCCGTGGCCGTGGTGGTTTGGCTGCTGACCTGGTGGGTGGAAGTACGCTTCGGCGGCGTCATCGGGCGGGGTGTGGCCGCGTGGGTGGGGGCCTTCGCCGGCCTGTTCCTGCTGTTTGCGATCAAGGTGGCCGACCAGTGGGAGAGGACGGTGGTGCTGCGTCTGGGCCGCTTCCGCAGCCTGCGCGGGCCCGGCCCCTTCCTGATCATCCCCGTCGTTGACTCTATCGCTCAGTTCGTGGACCAGCGGGTGCGCGTCACCGACGTGACCGCCGAATCGGCGCTGACCCGCGACACAGTTCCGGTGAACGTGGACGCCATCGTCTTCTGGGTAATTTGGGACGCAAAAAAGGCGGTGCTGGAAGTGCAGGACTACTTCGACGCCGTCGCGCTCAGCGCCCAGACGGCCCTGCGGGAGTCCATCGGGCGGCACGAGCTGGCCGAGATGATCACCGAGCGGGAGGCGCTGGGGCGCGAGTTGCAGCGCATCCTGGACGAGAAGACCAACCCCTGGGGAATCACGGTGCACTCGGTGGAAATCCGCGACGTGAACATCCCGGCGGACCTGGAGGACGCCATGTCGCGGCAGGCGCAGGCCGAACGGGAGCGCCAGGCGCGCGTCATCCTAGGCACGGCCGAGACCCAGATCGCCGGCCTGTTTGCCCAGGCTTCCGAGTCCTACCATGGCAACCAACTGGCGCTGCACCTGCGCGCCATGAACATGCTCTACGAGGCCATCAAGGAGAAGGGGGCCATGGTGATCGTGCCCTCCTCGGCGGTCGAAACCATGGGTCTGGGCGGCGTGCTGGGCACCACGGCGCTGGGCTCGGCCGCCGGCCAGCCACCGGCCTGAAGCCGCGCCGGCATCCCGGCCCCGTCAGGGCATCTGAGACGCGACCCCGCCGTGGCGGGGGAGCGCACGCCAACCGCCAGTGCCGTGACCAGTTGAGAAGGTGGCATTCGGTGGTAGCGCCGGCATCCTGCCGGCAAACTGCCGGGGGCCGCCGAGACGGCGGCGCTACAAGCAGCTGCAACGAAACTAACTGGTCACGCCACTAGCCGCTCATTTGCTTCCACGTCTGCTCGAAGCTGCGCAGGGCGGCTTCGTCAAACAAGATGAACACCACCCGCTCCAGGGACTGGGGCTGGTGGTTGCGGACGGCGCTGAGCATGACCCGGGCGCACTCCTCCAGGCCCAGCCCGCCCACGCCGGTCCCGATGGCCGGGAAGGCGATGCTGCGCAGTTTCTTCTCCTCGGCGCGGCGGAGGGAGTTGACCGTAGCCATTTCGCAGGAGCGGGCTGAGACGCTGCTGCCCAACTCCATGCCGGCGGCGTGGATCACGTAGCGAGCCTTGAGGTTTCCGCCGCCCGTTACGGCCGCTTCGCCCAGCGG
>CAYVGN010000192.1:0-6405 GCA_964451215.1 uncultured Acidobacteriota bacterium | reverse complement strand
CGTGAACGCCCAGGCGGCGCTGGGGCTGATTGTGGGCGTGGCCGAGTGGATCTAGATCTAGTGCGGTGGCCGGTTAATCAAGTCGCTTTCGCGTGTAGCGCCACCCTCTCAGCGGCCCACGGCCCGCCGCGGCGGGCTCGCGCTGCGGCGAAGCGCAATGCGCTCTGGCTTCAGCCGCAGTCCAAGCGGGATGGGTGCCTTCGCGCCAAACAGAAGCCAGCGTCCAGGCCATTGTATTGGGCTTGCGCGTTGACGTACGATTCCGGTTGATCATGCGGTTAGCGCCTGGGTGGCGTCCTCCGCTTGCGCGCAGCGACAGAGAGGTTGTGAAAGGTGCTCGGCGATAGGGACCCGAACGAAAACCCCCCGGGAATGCCCCAGAGCCCGGCGACCACCAGCGCCACGACGGCCGACGTGCTGCGGACCAGGGGCCTCCAGTTTGCCCGCCTGGTTCAGGGGGCGCTGCGCATGGTGCGGATGTATTCCTCCGACCACCCGAACACCAAGGCGACCATCTCGCGCGCCTTCCAGACGCTCCGGCAGGTCCTGCAAGAGACCTACACGCTTTCGTTGACCTTCCAGTTTGACCGTGTCGTGCTCAACAGCCTACCGGTGGCCGACCCATCCCTTTCCCCGCTGGCCGGGGAACTGGGAAAGCGCAAGATCGGGTTTCTGGTTTTCTCCAGCGGCATCGAACAGGTGGACCTGGCCCGGATGCTGAGCTTGCTGGCTATGCCGCCGGAGGCGATCGAGCAGGCGGGCGGCCTCGCCAAGCTCCTGCGCGCCAACCCTCTGCCGCACGCCCGCATTGTCCCGGCCCAACTGGCGGCTGCCGAGGGAAGCCTGGCGGTGATTACCTCGGCAGAAGAGGCCTCGGCTATCGCCAGAATTCCACGCTGGCTGCTGCGGGTCCTGCAGGGGTTCCAGTCTTCCGGCGTTTCCCAGGTGGTAGGGCCGCAAGAGCTGGCGGAACTGGCCGGCAGCCTCTCTCCGGACCTGACGCCGGAGCAGCGCGTCTTGCTGCCCCAGTTGCAGGACCTGCTGGTGCGTGTGATCCAGCGGGCGGACACGGCCGCGCTGTCCCAGTTGATCAGCGCCGCGGCCATGGAGGTGGGCGCCGCCGCCGAGCAGGTGCTCAAGTCGGTCCTGTCGCAGGGCCTGGTGGCCGCCGCCCAGGCCGGGGAACTGCCGCAGGCCGAGCGCATCCTGCGCACCATCCCGGTCCTCAAAGTTGATCCCGAGACACTGCTGGAGATGATCTCGGGCGAGGAAATCCCCGCCGACGTGCACCAGGGCCTGGCCGACTACGCGCTCTGGCTGCGCCGCCCGCTGCCGGAGCGGGTGGCCGAACTCCACGCCGGCGGGGGTGGGCGCGAGTTCCGCTGGATGTTACTGGAAGCGGAAAGCGTGCACCAGGAGGGAAAGCCCGCGGAGGCCACCGAGCTGCTGCTGGCCCTGTACCGCGCCCAGGGCCCTCGTCAAGAGGCGGAACGGGCCGAGGCCTTCCACCGCACGCAGGTGCTGCTGGCCGAGTTCTGCACGGCCGGGCTGCCCTCCAATGCCAAGGAATTCGCCAACGCCATCGCGGCCCGGCTGCGGGACGAGATCTCGGTGCCGGCGCTGAAGCCGCTGACCGAATCCATGCTGGTGCTGACGCAGGCCGCCGGCGAACGCCAGCACTGGACCCTGGCCACCGCCGGCGCCGACATCCTGACAGAGATCGGAAAGGAATGGACGCCGCGCGGGCACCTGGCCCGCGAGGCCCTGTGCCGCCTGTTGACGCCCGCCGCCGTCACCCGGCTGGTGAGAACCTACCTGGAGAAGCGCTACGATCCCACCGTCAACCGCTTCATCCTGCCGTTGCTGAAGCGGGCCGGGGACCAGGTGGCCCGCGAATTGCTCGCCGTGCTGGCCAAGGAGCAGGTGGCCTCCCGTCGCCTGCAGATGCTCCAGTTGCTGAAGAAACTGGGGAGGTCGGCGGTGGAGGCGCTCTCGGAGAAGCTGCGCGATCGGGAGTGGTTCGTGGTGCGGAACGTGGTGGTGGTGTTGGGCGAGTTGGGCGATCCCAGCGTACTGGACCGGCTGGAACCGGCCCTCTGCCACCGCGACGAGCGGGTCCAGCAGGCGGCCGTGGCCGCGGCGCAGAAGACGCGCTCCCCACAGCGCGGGCCCGCCCTGGCCCGCGCCCTTCCCTTCCTGAAGCCGGCCCTGCTGGAGCCGGTCCTGGCCGACCTGTTCATGCTCCGCGAACCCCAGGCCGTCCCCTACCTGGAGAAGCTGGTTCGCCAGCAGCACGGCTCCGTGCATTCTGACCTGCTGGAGAAGGCCCTCAGCGTGTTGGCCGCTATCGGCACAGAGGCCGCTGTCTCTTCGCTGGCCGACTGTGCGCGCGATCCGGCCTTGAAGACGCCTCTGCGCCAGGCCGCCGTGCGCGCCCTGGAACGGGTGCCGCTCGACAGCGCCCGTCGTGCGCTGGAAGAACTGGGCTCAGTGCTCGACGCCCCGCCCGGGGCCGAAGGACAGCGCCGCACCCAGTAAACACGCCTCCCCGCCCTGGCTGACAGGTGCAACCTCACGCTCGGCCAGGGCAGAACCTTACCAGATCACCTCGACAGAATACCGGGCAATCAGCGGATCGGAAGTGAGGATCGGGAGCCCCTCCATCTGGCTTTGCGCAACCAGCATGCGGTCAAACGGGTCTCGATGGTGAGCAGGAAGATGCAGGAGGCGCAGCACGTGACTCAACTCGACTGGCAGGCTCTCGATTCCCAGCAAGCCAAGGTGCTCAAGGATAAACGCCGCTGGGTCGCCGGGAAGCCGCAATCTGCCCCGCTGCGCCTTGATTATCATTTCCCAGACGCTGGCAACGCTGAGGAACAGTTCGTTGCCTGTGTCGGTAATCACCTCCCGCGCTCGGGCCGATAGTCGCGGATCATCCATGATGGCCCACACCAAAACGTGCGTGTCCAGCAGAGCCTTCACCTTTCGAAATCTTCCATGTTTTCGAATTCGGCGATGATCTCCTCCGGGAGCGGCGCGTCAAAATCCGGAGCAACCCAAATCCTTCCCTTCGCCAGTCCGAGCACACGTTGCGCGGGCTTCTCCCTGATGGGAACCAGACGCGCCACGGGCTTGCCCGCCTTGGCGATGATGACTTCTTCGCCCATGGCGACCCGACCCAGAAGTTTGGAGAAGTTTGTCTTGGCCTGGTGTACGTTTACAGTAACTGCCATAGGTCGTTCCTGATTGTGGACTAAGTCCCGGACTTAGTCAAGACGCTCCTCCCGCCGGCGGGCCTGCATCAGCATGTAGTAGGAGACAAACGCCACGCCGAAACCAACGAACCAGGAATAGTCATAGAGGAAGCGCGCCGGGCGGTAGAGGAGGCCGAAGAGGGCGGAGGCAGCGCCGGCGCCGAGGGCCGCCAGGGCGCGCCAGTTGAAGCCGTACCAGAACTCGTAGAACCCGCCGCGCAGGTACAGCTCCTCCACCAGCAGGATCTTGCGGCGGAGCACCCAGTAATCGCAGATCATGATGGCGGCCACAGGGCCCAGGAAAGCGGCGTAGCCGCCCAGCCAGCCGAAGATGTAGCTCCGGTAGTCGGCCAGCAGCTTCCAGGGCATCATCGCCATCCCGATGAAGCAGGTGAGGACGCCGCCGGCGCGGAAGCTGATGCGCCGCGGCCACAGGTTGGAGAAGTCGTTGGCGGGGGAGACGACGTTGGCGCCGATGTTGACGTTCAGCGTGGCCAGCAGGATGGCCAGCAGCGAGATCACCACCGCCGCCGGTGACTGGAAGCGGGAGAGCAACTGCACCGGGTCCCAGATGGCTTCGCCAAAAATCACCACGGTAGCCGAGGTGACGGCTACGCCGATGAACGAGTACAGCGTCATGGTGGCCGGCAGCGCCAGGGCCTGGCCGGCCATCTGCGTCCGCTGATCGCGGGCGAAGCGCGTGAAATCGGGGATGTTCAGCGAGATGGTGGCCCAGAAACCAACCGCCCCGTTCAGCGCGGGGATGAAGAACTTCAGGAAGTCGCTGAAGGCGGCGAAGCGCGCGGGGGCGCCCAACATGGGGCCCAAGCCCCCGGCATGCAGGTAAGCCCAGCCCAGCAGCAGCAGGCCCACCGCCAGCAGGAACGGCGCGCTGACCCCTTGCAGGAAGCGGATGTACTCGATGCCCTTGATGATCACGGCCAGGTTGAGCAGCCAGAAGGCCAGGAAGCAGGCGGCGGTATTGTACGGCACCTGCTTCCAGGCGGGGAGCAGCGTGCCGAGCAGCGTGTTGATGGCCTCGCCGCCGATCCAGGCCTGGATGCCAAACCAGCCGCAGGCCACCAGGCCGCGCAGCAGGGCGGCGACGTTGGCGCCCAGCACGCCGAAGGAAGCCCGGGCCAGCACCGGGAAAGGGATGCCGTAGCGGGCGCCGGGGTGGGCGTTCAGCAGCATGGGCACCAGCACGATGCTGTTGCCGATGAAGATGGTGGCCACCGCCTGGCGCCAGTTCATGCCTCCCTGGATGTAGCCGGCGGCCAGCATGTAGGTCAGGATGTTCACCGACATCGAGACCCACAGGGCGGCGTAGTTGTAGGTGCCCCAGGCGCGGCGCGCGGCCGGCACCGGCGCCAGGTCCGGGTTGTACAGGGAAGAGGCGCGCCCGCTGTGTGCTTCGCTCCTGGCCATCTGTGCGTTTCGGAAGTGCAGCGCCCGGCTGGCGTGAATGATTCAACCGTCAATGAATCAATAAATGTTGGTCTCGCGCTTGCGGCCCGTGTAGTCCACGTAGACGGTTTTCAGTTCGGTGAAGAAGTCAATGGCCACGCCGCCCTGCTCGCGCAGGCCCACCCCGGTGCCCTTCATCCCGCCGAAGGGCAGTTGCGCCTCGCCGCCGGTGGTGGGCGAGTTGACGTGGATGATCCCGGTCTCAATGCCGTCTATGAATTCGAAGACGCGGGCGATGTCCCGGGTGTAGATCGAGGAGGAGAGGCCGTAAATGACCCCGTTGGCCACCTCCAGCGCCTCGCGGAAATCCTTCACCCGCAGGACGCACAGGACCGGGCCGAAGATTTCTTCCTGGGCGATGCGCATGTTGGGCCGGACGTGGTCGAAGACGGTAGGGGCAATGAACAGGCCGCGGTCGTAGCCGTCGCCGCGCAGCCGGTCTCCGCCGCACAGCAGCCGGGCTCCTTCCTGCTTGCCGATCTCCAGGTAGCGGAGGACGGTGTTGAACTGGTTCTCGTCCACCGCCGGCCCCATCTCGGTGCCGGGCAGCGCCCCGTCGCCCACCTTCAGGGCACGGGCCTTTTCCACCACCCGCCGCACGAACTCGTCAGCCACCGGCTCCACCACCACCGCGCGGGCGGTGGCCGTGCAGCGCTGCCCGGTGGAGCCGAAGGCGCCCTGGATGGTGCTCTCCACGACCAGCGCCAGGTCGGCGTCCTCCAGCACCACCAGCGGGTTCTTGCCGCCCATCTCGCACTGGCACTTCAGCAGCCGCTCGGCGCCCTGCGCGTAGAGCCGGCTGCCGATCTCGTTCGATCCGGTGAAGCTCACCGCCTTCACCGCCGGGTTCGCCACCAGCTCATCTCCCACCTCGCCGCCCGGCCCGACCACCAGGTTGAGCACGCCGTCCGGCAGCCCCGCCTCCGCGAACCACTCCACCACCTTCATCGCCGTGAACGGCGTCAGCGTGGAGGGCTTGAACACCACGGTGTTGCCGGCCACCAGCGCCGGGGCGATCTTCCACACCGGGATGGCCACGGGGAAGTTCCAGGGCGTGATGCAGGCCACCACGCCCAGCGCGTGCTTCACGGTGTAGCAGAAGTTGTTGGGCAGCTCCGACGGGAGCGTCTCGCCGCCCATGCGCCGCGACTCGCCGGCCATGAACTCCAGCACGTTGATCGAGCGCTGGATTTCCCCGCGCGAGTCCTTCAGGGTCTTGCCCTCCTCGCGGGTGAGCACGGCCGCCAATTCGTCTTTGCGCGCGGTCATGATGGCGGCCACGTTGGCGATGATCCGCCCGCGCAGCGGCGCCGGCGTCGCCCGCCAGGCGGGGAAGGCCTCGGCGGCTGCGCGGGCGGCCGCCCGCGTCTCCTCCCGCGTGGAGAGGGGAATGACGCCGACCAGCTCCTCCAGGTTGGCCGGGTTCCGCCGCTCCACGCTCTTGCCCGACGCCGACTCCACCCAGCGCCCGTTGATGAAGTTCTTGGCGTGAGTAACTCGCAGGCTCTGTTGTGCCCCGATGCCCATCTGTTCCTCTCCTCAGGCGAGAGCCGCTCGCCTGCCGCGGCAGGCTTGCGCCTCTGATCCGGCAAGCTGCTAGGTCTTGGCGGCAGCGAGGCGCGGCTCCACGACCGCCAGCGCCTCGTCCAGGATGCGAACCGCCTCGTCCACGTCGGCCCGGGAG
>CAYVGN010000191.1:0-6410 GCA_964451215.1 uncultured Acidobacteriota bacterium | reverse complement strand
AGCCCGCCGAACTCGGGAAAATGCTGGATGGCTTTCTGGCGCGGGCAGCCGTGCTTGAAGCCCGGCAGCCTTTGGTCGGCCTGATCTCGCCGCATGCCGGCTACGTCTACTCGGGCCCCGTGGCGGCCCACGCTTACGCCCTGCTCAAGGGGCGGAAGGTGGAGCGGGTGGTGGTCATCTCGCCCTCCCATTTCGAATCCTTTGCGTTCTCGTCGGTGTATGACGGCAGCGCCTACGCCACGCCTCTGGGGCAGATCCCGGTGGACCAGGAATTCGCCACCCGGCTGACAAGCGGCAATCCCCTCGTTCGGCTCTCCAGCCGCGGGCACGCCCCTTCCGGCGAGCGCGGCGAGCACGCGCTGGAAGTGCAGTTGCCCTTCCTGCAGCGGATGCTCGGCTCCTTCCGCCTGGTGCCGGTGGTGATGGGTGAGCAGAACTATGACCTGAGCCGCGCCCTGGGCGTATCGCTGGCCAAGCTGATTGCGGTCTCGGATACCTTGATCGTGGCCAGCTCCGATCTTTCCCACTTCCACTCCTACGACGAGGCCGTAAAGCTGGACCGCAAGACGCTGCGGGCCATCGAAGAGTTAGACTACCTCAGCCTGTCGCAGAACTTCGAGCGGCGCATCTGGGAAGCCTGCGGTGGCGGCCCGATCGTGGCCGCCATGATCGCTGCCGAGCGCCTGGGAGCCACCCAGGCCAGGGTGCTCAAGTATGCCAATTCGGGCGATGTCACCGGCGATCGCAGCCGCGTGGTCGGTTACGGCGCAGTTGCCCTGGTGAAGCCCGTCGCGCCGGGCGGTCCCAAACCCCGGCCGCTCGCCCTCGCCGCAGCGGAGCGAGAAGAACTGCTGAAAATCGCCAGGCGGTCGGTGGAAACAGCGGTCAAGCAAGGCAAGTTGTACGAATGCTCGCCGGCACGCTTTGAGGCGCTGATGCAGGAGCGCGGCGCCTTCGTCACGCTGAAGAAGCGCGGGCAACTGCGGGGCTGCATCGGCTACGACGCGCCGATAAAACCGCTCTGCCTGGCCGTGCGCGACGTGGCCGCATTCGCGGCGGTGCGCGACCAGCGGTTCCGGCCGGTAACGGCTGGCGAGCTGCCGGAGCTGGAGTACGAGGTCTCCGTGCTTTCGCCGCTGCGCCGCGTCCTGGATGTGCGGCAGATTCGCATCGGGCAGCACGGGTTGGTGGTGAGGAAGGGAGAGCAGGAGGGGCTGCTCCTTCCCCAGGTGGCGACGGAGCGAGGCTGGGACACAACCACGTTCCTGGAACAGACCTGCCGCAAGGCCGGGCTTGCGCCGAACGCCTGGCAGGACGAAGCCACCGACGTCTTCTTGTTCTCGGCGCTGGTCTTTGGCGAGCACAGGGCGCCGGAACCGGTCATTCCCGAAGAGCGCCGGCCTGAGAAACCGACACAACCAAAGCAGCCGGAGCCAGGTTTACCACCCCCAGAAGCAGGGCGGTTCTGAGGAAGCCAAACACGGGAACCAGGCAAGCGCTCAGCGCCACCGCCCCCAAACAAGCACCCGCCAGATCCAGAGCATAGAGCGTTCCGGGGCTGCCTTCCTGCTGGGAACCGAAGAAGACACGGCTGGCAATCGGGAACTGGTAGCCACCCAGCAGGCCGCAGAGCAAGGCCAGGGCGGGAAACAGAAGTTGGCTGACCAGGAAAAGGCCGGCCGGGCTTTGAACTCCGGCCAGCGAGGCCAGAAGCCCGCAGAGAAGCAGCGGCCAGAGCGCCGCCAGCACCTGCAGCCCCGCCAACCACCGCAGCGCCGAGCGGCCGGCGCCGGGCCGGCCGGAAGCGCGCAGCGCCAGCCCGCTTCCCAGCGCCAGCCCCACCATGAACGCGGCGGTCACGATGGCCAGTTGGTGGTACACGTAGCCGTAAACCGCCTGGAAGCTCAGCAGGAGCAAAATCTCCAGAGCGATCAGGGTGAAGCCCATGGCGGCGACGCAGAAGCCGGCGGCGGCCCGGACGCGTCTCTCTTTGGCGGGCAACCAGCGCGCGGCCGCAGCCAGTGCAAAGACCGCTACGCCTGCCGCCAGGGCCAGCCTGCCGAATTCCACCTGCGCAATAGACTCGAACAGGCGGCGATAGCCGCGATGGAAGCGCGTGCTCCACAGGGCCACGTCGAAGTAGTAGGCGATGGGCAGGAAGTCCCGGTTGAGAGGCGTAGCGGGTTGCGGCCGGATCTGGGCTTCCAGGTCCAGCATGCGGTCCGGCATCATTCGGAAGGGAATGTAGTACTCGCGCACGTAGCTGGCTTGGAGGCGGCGGGCGCGCAGCCGCGCTACCATTTCCTGCGGCCCGGCGGCCAGCATCCCCTCCCGCTTGGCGGCAAAGAAGTGCACGGCCTCGCCCGGCATCGCCGCAACCACGGGGAAGGCCGCCCGCAGCGTCTTGTGGATGCACCGCAGGAAGGCGGCCAGTTCGGGGCTGATGTAGGTCTCCGCGGCCGTCAGGCGGAAGGAGAGAATCCCCGCCGGGTTCAGCTTCCTTGCGGCCTCGCGGAAGAACTCCAGCGTGTAAAAGCGGTTCAACTGCGCCGTGTGCGGGTCGGGCAGGTTCACGATGATTACGTCAAACGCCCGCTCGGTGGTCTTCAAGAAAAGGCGCCCGTCCAGGTTGTGGACCCGCACCCGCGGGTCCGCCCGGATGGCGCCCCATTCTTTCGGGAAGTATTCCCTGGCCAAGTCGAGAATGGCCGGGTCCAGTTCCACGTAGTCGGCGCTCTGGAGGGTGGGGTGGCGGAAAGCCTGGGCCAGGCTGCCATTCACGCCGCCGCCGATGAGCAACAGGCTCCTGGGCGCCGGGTGCTGGAGCAAGGCGTAGTGGACCGCTTCCTCGGCCGCGGCCGGGTCTGGCGCGGTGAAAACCACCAGACCGTTCTCGAACAGGCTGGCGCTGCCCTCGGTCTCCACCACGGCCAGGTTGCCGTAGACGGAGTTGCGCGTGGCCACCAGGCCGAAGCCGCGCCAGAAACGGGCCAGCGACGCCGCCTCCAGCCCGCGAGCGCCCCACAGGTAAATCACCACAGCAAGCACAGCCAGCGCGGCCACCGCGGCGCGACGGCGCGAGCGGCCCTGAACCAGCAGGCTCGCCGCAGCCAGCAGGTTCAGCAGGCCCACAAACGCGGCGATCTGAAAGGCGCCGAAGTATCGGATCAGCGCCAGGCTGGCCAAGATGCCGCCTGCCCCGGAACCCGCCGCCTCGAGCAGGTACACCGAGCTGGTGGCTGCCGCTGTCGTCGTGCGCAGTTCGTCGACGCACAGGCGGCTGCCGGCAGCAAACAGCCACCCGGAAAGCACGCAGAAGAAACTGAGGCCTACGAGCGAGGTCAGGAACATGGGGCCCGGGCCCAGGATCTCCCCGGGGACGGACTGGATCAGGCCCTTGGCGGCCCGCACCGCCAGGATGGTCAGGGGAAAGGCAAGTGAGATGGCTAGCTGGAGGCCGGCCATCAGCAGGCGAGGCCGGCGCACCCGGACGGACAGGCGGCCCGCCAGGCTGCTGCCCGCCGCCGTCCACAGCAGCCAGTTGGCCAGCATGAATCCCAGAGAGATCTCGTTGCCGTAGAAAACGACGATGAGTTCCCGCATCAGCACAATCTGCGCAATGATGGCGGTGAACCCGATCAGGATCAGGACCCCGCGCAGCGTCCCCGCACCCAGTTCCGCTTTGTTTGTCTCAACCGACAAGTTCTTCTCTTCGCTCTCTCGTTAGAAAGGCTGGCCCGCCTCGCCGCTCCTTAGCTGAAATTTCAAGTATCTTTGGCTAGACTTAACCCGGAAAGCAAATCGAAACGCTTCTGTTGGCGAGGATGCCTTGAGCCAGGCCTCCGAGAGTGAAGCCGCCAGTCGCCGCCAGGTGCTCATCCAGCTTCTGCGGGTGGGAGGGCTGAGCGCGGCTGCCGCCGCACTGGGGCTGTGGTTCCGGGCGCGCAGCCGCCGCCCGGAAGCTCCGCTCGCCATCAGCCCGAAACCCGATTTCCGGGTGCCCGAGCGCCCGGAACTGCCCCAGATGGCGGTGGCGCAGGGTGAGGACCCGCGGCAACTGGTGCGTAGGGCGATTGAGGAACTCGGGGGGATCCGGCGTTTCATCTCGCGCAACGACGTGGTGGTAGTCAAGCCGAACATCGCCTGGGACCGTACGCCCGAGCAGGCAGCCAATACCAACCCCGAGGTAGTGGCGGAAGTGGTGCGCCTTTGCCGGGAAGCGGGCGCAGCTAAGGTCATCGTCACCGACGTGAGCTGCAATGAACCGCGCCGGTGCTTTCAGCGCAGCGGCATCGGCGCGGCGGCCCGCGCCGCCGGCGCTCAGGTCATCCTGCCCGGCGAAGGCAGGTTTCGCGACGTGGACCTCGGCGGGGAGGTCCTGGGCGCCTGGCCGGTGTTGGAGCCCTTTCTGGCGGCGGACAAGATGATCAACCTGCCCATCGCCAAGCATCATAGCCTGACGCGTGTTTCCCTAGGCATGAAGAACTGGTACGGCATCCTGGGCGGCCAGCGGCAGCGCCTTCACCAGCGCATTCACGAGAGCCTGGTGGACCTGGCCAGCTTCATGCGCCCCACTCTGACCTTGATGGACGCCTACCGGGTTCTCGTGCGCAGCGGGCCCACCGGGGGGAACCTGGAGGACGTGGCGCTGAAGAAGACGGTGATTGCCTCCACCGATCCCGTGGCCGTGGACGCTTACGTGGCCAAGGCCTATTGGGATCTGGGTCCTGAGCAGTTGCCCTACCTGCGGCTGGCCCAGGACCGCGGCCTGGGCGCTGCGGCCTTTGAAACCGTCCGGACGGTGCTGGCTACTGTCTAGCAGCGACGCCCGCCGGCTAAGGTGCCAGCTTCGGATCGCGGCCCAGGCGGCCATCCAGCGAAAACACACCAGAGGCGGACGTCTGAGTCTTGAATTGCTCCTCCCAAGGGGCCGAGCCGGCACATGCCCGGGAGCGAGGACCGGCTGGCGGAGAGGCCAAGTTAATGTAGAAACGCGTCGCAAACGGGAAAGCCCTTGACACGACCGGCGCATGAGAGTACAAAGAACGCAGAGCATGGCGGTCGGTCAGTCTAGTGCCGTTTCAGGGACACGGTCCCCGACCCTCCGGGCGTTTTTCAAAACAGAGGGACCGTGCGTAACACAAAGGAGGCATATCCCTTATGTCTAAGAGTCTCAGGCCTGTTTTGCTGATTTGTCTTCTGGCGCTGGTGGCCTTGTGGTTTTGCCCGAGGCCGGTCGAGGCCCAGGTGCTCTACGGGTCGGTCGTGGGGACGGTGACGGACCCGAGCGGGGCGCTGGTGCCGAACGCCGCGGTCGGGCTCACAAGCAAGGCCACCGGGCTGAGCCGCGAGACGACCACCGACGAAGGCGGTCGTTATTCCATTACCAACGTGTTACCCGGAACCTATGACCTGAAAGTCACGGCCAGCGGGTTCCGGCCCTACGCGCAGACGGACGTCGTGGTGACGATTAACACCGTGACACGCGTAGATGTGAACCTGGTGGTGGGGCCGGTGGCCGAGCAGATCACGGTCGAAGCCGCGGCGGTGATGCTGCAGTCGGACAAGAGCGACGTGCGCGCGGAGCTCACCCCCAGGGCCATGACTAACCTTCCGCTCGATACCTACCGCAATTACCAAAGCCTGCTGGTAACGGTACCGGGCACGACACCCGTGGCCTTGCAGAACGACATCAACGACACGCCGGGGCGCTCGCTGAGCGTTAATGTAAACGGCACGGCGCGCAACATCAACAGCACGCGCGTGGACGGCGCCACCAACGTCTTCGTCTGGCTGCCGCACCACACGCTGTATAACCCGGCGGTGGATGCCATCGAGACGGTGAACATCTCTACCACCTCGTTTGATGCCGAGCAGGGCATGGCCGGCGGGGCGGCGATCACCGTGGCCACCAAGTCGGGCACCAACGATCTGCACGGCACGGCGAGCTGGTACCACAACAACCAGCACTTCAACGCCCGGCCGCGTTATTTCCTGCCCAGCAAGCCGGTGAGCATCGTGAACTTCGCGAATGCCACCGTCGGCGGGCCCATCGTGAAGAACAAGCTGTTCTACTTCTTCAGCTTCGAGGACGGTGTGGAGCGCATCGGCGTGAGCGCCCGAAATTCGCTCCCTCCCGCCGACGTGCGCACCGGCGACTTCAGCAAGTACGCGGGGTTTTCGCTGTTCTACGACCCGCTGACCGGCGACGCGGCCGGCAACAACCGCACGCCTTTCGCGAACAACAAGGTCCCGGACGCGCGCATTACCCAGCAGTTCAAGGACATCCAGAAACTGGCTCCGCTGCCCAACGATCCCGGCCTGGACGTGTGGGGTCTGTCCGGCAACCACGTCGTGTCCGGCATGCGCCGCTTCGACCGCAAGCAGTACGACCTGAAGGTGAACTACAG
>CAYVGN010000190.1:2098-6425 GCA_964451215.1 uncultured Acidobacteriota bacterium | reverse complement strand
GTCCGAGGTCCAGAGTCCAAAGTTCAAGGTCCAAGGTTCAGAGTCCAAGGTCCAAAGTCCAAAGTCCAAAGTTCAAAGTTCAAGGTCCAAAGCCCAAGGTCCAAGGTCCAAAGTCCAAGGTCCAAAGTCCAAAGTCCAAAGTCCAAAGTCCAAAGTCCGAGGTCCAAGGTCCAAAGTCCAAGGTCCAGAGTTCAAGGTCCAAAGCCCAAAGCCCAAAGTTCAAGGTCCAAAGTCCAAAGTCCAAAGTCCAAGGTCCAAAGTCCAAAGTTCAAGGTCAGGGCTGCTTGCTGCCGATCGCCCATTTCCTCCGGCCTTCAGCCTATTCGATTACCAGGTTGTTCATGAGCTGGTCGAGCTGGGCCTGCAACTGGCGCAGGTAGGAGCGGGCCGAACTGAGCGCCGACTGCCGGGCCTCCAGTTGCTTCTCCTGGGCCACCAGCTTGGCGGCATAGGCGCTGACCTGCTCCTGCTGGCCGGGGACGCTGCGCAGGTTGTTGATGTTCTGCCGCAGCCGCTCCTGGTCGTGCGACAGCTCGCTGATCTCCTCCTGGCGCGCCTTCACTTCCCGCTGCGCCGCCACGATCTGCTCCTTGAGGGCGAACATCTGCTCCAGTTGTTTCTGGGCGGCCGGGGAGAGAGCCTTGTTGCGGGCGTACTCGCCAACCAGCTCCGGGGTGAGGTTGGTAAGGGCGATGGTGCTGGAGATCTCGTATTCCTCGCGGACCGGCAGCTTGGTGGTCTCCCGGGCGGGCAGGTCCACCCGGAAGCGGTAGTGCTGGGCGGTGGTTTCGGCCGGCTGCGGTTCGCCCGCCAGCTTCCAGCCGGGGTGCACCGGGTGCTCCAGCACCAGTCGCTTGGGCCGGCTGTCGGCGTTGCGGATGGTGTAGGTGGTGAGCTGCACGTTCTTGGCGCGGGTGAAGACGGTGCCGCGCCGCACCCTGACGGAAAACACCTCGTTCTGGCGGGTGTCGAAGACGGTGCTAAGGCGCGTGCCCAGGTCCACGGCGAAGGAGACGGGGCGGCGGTCGCCGGGCTTTAACGTCTCCACCAGCGCCTCGCCGGCGTATTGGTTGCCTTCGATGACGGTGATGGCGCCGCCGTCCAAGGTCTTGCCGGTGGTGTTCTCCAGCAGCAGCGCGTCGTAGGGGTGTTCGCCGGCGCCGCCCGGCGTGTACAGCAGCACCCGCTCCACTTTGACGGCGCCCTGCAGGAAGGGGAGCATAGCCGACTGGTTGCGGGCGATGTCCACCGGGTACTCGATGCGGTATTCGAACAGCTCACCCAGTTCGCGGCCGGTGGCCGAGGGGGCCACGGAGCGGGCGAAGTCCTCCAGCGTGGGCATCTCCGCCCGGGCGGCGCCCAGGGCCCCGGCGGTCGGCGCCGGGGCCGCCTCCAGCGCCTTCATCATCACGCGGCTGCGCGCCACTTCATCCTTCTCGCGGGCCGCCCTGGCTTCCAGCAGCACTCCTTCGTGCGTCTGTGGGCGCGCCGCCATCTCCACCGGCAGCGGGACGTTCGGCCGGTTCACATAGTGGGCCTGGTAGAGGTTCTGGGTGAAGGAGACGGGCAGGCCCGACACCAGCGCCAGGCTCACACCCTTCCAGTCCTCGGCCGAGGTGTTGTCCACGATGGCCCAGCCCTGCAGCAACGCCTCCTGAAGTCTGCCGGCGGCCTCGCCCGGCTTCAGCACAATGCGGTAGCTGGTTTTCCAGACCGGCGCGCCGACGACATAGCCCACGGCCAGCTCCCGCGCGCCACCCGGGTGGATGCGCAGCAGGCGCAGGTCGCGCCGCCGCGAGGTGCGCAGCAGTTGCAGGTAGCTTTCCAGCTCGCGCTGCAGCCGGGCCTCCTCCAGGCGCATGCCGGCCACCTCGCGCAGGGAAATGCTGCGGAGTTCGCCGCCGTCCAGCAGCAGCCCGATCACCTCCGTGTCGCTCTTCTCCACCTGAGCGCGGTGCACGCCCAGGATGCTCCCGAGGATCTCGCCGCCGCCGGCCAGCCGCACGCTCAGCCGCGCCCCCTTGAACTGGTCCAGCACCTGGCCGATGCTGGCGTTGGCCGGCAGCGAGAAGGAGAACTCCCCCAGTTGCTTGCCGAGCGGGTCGCTAGCCTCGTAGGAGACACCGGTCACGGCCCCGCCGGTGCCCAGTAGGGTCAGCGACTTCAGCACGTCGCTCATCTCCGTGGTCTTGAACTCCAGGGTCACGTCGCCGCGCCCCTCCAGCTTGCCCTCGCGTTCGAAATAAGCCACGCCGTGCTTGTACAGCACCACGCGCCTCACCGGCAGCGTCGCTTCCGCTGCCCAAATGGGGGAGGCTAACAACCAGGTCAGCGCCAGCGCCAGGGCGCGGCGCCCTGCGTTCCGTTTCATTGCCTTATTCCTCCTGCCGGCGCGAGCATTGCTGCCCGTGCCTATGATGTACAGGCTAGAAGCGGTCTCATATATGTGGCTTGCTGCCGATGATCCTGTAGCCCGTTGCGTCTCAGTCGGTTGTGGGCGCACAGGCACGGCACTGCAGGTTTATGAGACCGCTTCTAGTGCCGTGACCGCCTAGTTTCTTCCCTTGAGTACGGTCGTGAAGACTACGTGCACAGACGGATAGAGGCCGTCATCGGGCAGGAATCCGGCGGTCACGGTACTAGGATACCTGCGCCACTGGCTGGAACGCACGGCCTGTGTGTTTCTTGCAGGACCTGTACAGCTGTGCAACAGTGACGTACCAAAGGTGGGGGCCACGGCGCTCGCCGTGGGTCGGCCTTTCTCGGCGGTTCGGAAAAGGAGTAGACTGGCGGCGTGCTGGTTGTGATGCAGGCGCACGCTGGTGAGGCAGACATCGCCCGGGTGTGCGAGCGGGTCCAGGCGCTGGGGTACCGCGCCCATGTCATTCCCGGCGCGCAGCGGGTGGCTATCGGCATCACCGGCAATGTCGGCCCGGTCGATCCGGCCGAGTTTGAGGACCTGCCGGGGGTGGCCGAGGCCATCCGGGTTTCCAAGCCCTACAAGCTGGTCAGCCGGGAAGTGAAAGGGGAAGACACGGTAGTGAGGGTGGGTGAGGTGCCGGTGGGCGGCAACGCGCTGGCGCTGATAGCCGGCCCCTGCGCGGTCGAGTCGCGGGAGCAGGCCCTGGAGGCAGCCGAGCGCGTGCGGGCGGCCGGGGCGCGGCTGTTCCGCGGCGGCGCCTTCAAGCCCCGCACCTCGCCCTATAGCTTTCAGGGGCTGGGGCAGGAGGGGCTGCGCATCCTGCGTGAGGTGCGCGAACGCACCGGGCTGGCCATCGTCACCGAGGCAGTTGACCACCAGTCGCTGGAGCGGGTGGAGGAGTACGCTGACTGCATCCAGATCGGCGCCCGCAACATGCAGAACTTCGAGCTGCTCAAGCGCGCCGGGCACTCCCGCCTGCCGGTGCTGCTGAAGCGGGGCATGTCGGCCACGCTGGAAGAGTTCCTGATGGCCGCCGAGTACATCCTGTCGGAGGGCAACTACAACGTGATCCTGTGCGAGCGCGGGGTGCGCACCTTCGCCGACCACACCCGCAACACGCTGGATCTCAGCGTGGTGCCCGCCGTGAAGCAGATCAGCCACCTGCCCATCATCGTGGATCCCAGCCACGGCACCGGGCGCCGCGACAAGGTGCTGCCGCTTTCCCGGGCGGCGGTGGCGGTGGGGGCCGATGGGCTGATCGTCGAGGTCCACCCGCACCCGGACCGCGCCCTCTCTGATGGCCCGCAGTCGCTGACCCCCGAGCAGTTCCAGCGGCTGGTGGAGGAAATCCGGCAGATCGCCCGGGTGATCGGACGCGAGGTGCCGGCCTGCGCGGCGTGAGCGCTAACTTGTGAAGCGTCTTCTCCTGCTGCTTCCCGCCTGCGTGCTTCTGCTGGTGTGGGCGCTCTCGCGTTTCTCTCCCTGGGGCCGCTCGGGGGGTTCGGTGAGGGAACTGGCGTTTGTGGTCGCCGAGCGCAGCAACTTGGTGGCGGTGATTGACCTGGACCGCCTGGTGGTGGCCGCCTCCATCCCGGTCAGCCGGGCGCCGGTGGCGGCGCGCGCCTGTCCGGTGCGCAACGAGGTCTACGTAGCCACCCGCGCCGGGCGCCTGGAAGTGATTGATGCGGCGCAACTGCGGCACGCCGGCAGCGTGGCGGTGGCGGGCAGCCCCCTGCGGCTGGAACTGTCGGAGGACGGCCACCGCGCCTATGTGCTCAGCCGCGTGCAGCCGGCCGTGCACGTGGTGGATCTGCGGGCACGCCGCGTGCTCGACAGCATCCCGCTGCCGCCGCGCTCCGAGCCGGTTGCGCTCAAGCTGGCGCCGGGCGGCAGGCTGCTGGGGGT
>CAYVGN010000190.1:0-2088 GCA_964451215.1 uncultured Acidobacteriota bacterium | reverse complement strand
ACGCGGCCGGGCGCGAGGTGCAGGTCGTAGACCTGGAGCGACGCCGCCTGGCTGGGCGCGTGCCGCTGCCGGCCGCGCCCGCCTCGCTGGAATTCCTCCGCGACGGCACCCAGCTTTTCGCCGCGCTGCCGGACGTCGGCCTGGTCTCGGCCCTCGACTTGAAGCAGATGAAACTAATGGTCCACCTGCCGGTGGGAAACCGGCCCGTGCACCTGGCAATGAAACCGGACGGGGGCGAGATGCTGGCCAGCAACGCCGGCTCCAACGCCATCAGCATTCTCAGCCCATACACGGATGAAGTGTCAACCACCGTGCCGGTGGGCGGCGGACCGGTCGAGGCGCTGGTGACGCGCGACAGCACCCGCGGCTATGTCGCCAACGCCGCCTCCGACAACGTGACGGTGGTGGACATCGAGAACCGCAAGATCCTGGCCGCGGTGCCCGCCGGCGCCGGCCCCTTCCGCCTGGCTCTGACCGCCGACGAACGCTTCCTGCTGGTTCTGAACGCCCGCTCCAATGACCTGGCAGTGATCCGTGCCCGCGCTAATCCGGTTTCACTGTTCACGATTCTCCCCGTGGGGCTTGGGCCCAGCGATCTGGCGGTGAAAGCCGTGGAGCGGAAGGCTGCGGTAGCCAGTCGGCAGTAGGCAGTCGGCAGTCGGCAGTAGGGTTTGCACGGGTGTTAGCATGCGCCGACGCGAATTTCTCTCTGTCAGTGCCAGCCTGGCCCTCCGGCTCGCGCCTCGATCCGCCGCGCCCGCGCGGCGTATTCATACGGTGACCGGTCCGGTTTCGCCGAAGGAACTGGGCTTGACGCTGATGCACGAGCACGTCCTGGTGGACTTTGTTGGCGCCGACAAGATTGCTCCCGGGCGCTACGACCCCGAAGAAGCGTTCGGCGTGGCGCTGCCTCATCTGGAGCGGATTCGCCAGCTCGGCTGCCGAACCTTCGTCGAGTGCACGCCCGCCTACCTGGGTCGCGATCCGCGGCTGCTGGAGCGCCTGGCGCGGAAGACAGGCCTGCTGATCCTGACCACCACCGGCTACTACGGCGCGGCTGGCGGCAAGTTCGTTCCGGCGCAGGCGTGGACCCAGACCGCCGAGCAGGTGGCGGCGCACTGGATCGCCGAGTCGAGCGGGGGCATCGAGGGCACGGGGATCCGGCCGGGGATTCTCAAGACTGGTGTCAACCGGGCGCCGCTCTCGGAACTGGACGCCAGGCTGGTGCGCGCCGCTGCCCTCACTCACAAGGCCACCGGGCTCACCATCGCCTCCCATACCGGGACGGGCGCCGCCGCCCTGGAAGAACTGGAGATCCTGAAGTCGGAGGGTGTGCCGGCTGACGCCTTCATCTGGGTGCACGCCCAGAACGAGAAGGACAGCCAGTTTCACTTTCGGGTCGCGGCGCGGGGCGCCTGGGTGGAGTTTGACGGCCTGCGGGAAGGGACGCTGGACCGCCACCTGGCGCTGGTCGAAGCGATGGCCGCGCGGAAGCTGCTCGGGCAGGTGCTGGTCTCGAGCGACTCGGGGTGGTATCACGTGGGCGAGCCCGGCGGGGGCGCTTTCCGGCCCTACGACTTCACCCTGGCCCGCTTTGTCCCCGAAATCCGTCGGAGGCTCGGAGACAAGGCCGTTGAGCAGTTGCTGGTGGCAAATCCTGCCCGCGCCCTGGCGTGACGGTCGGGAGGTCAGAGCCGCGAACCTAGCTGGGCCGTCTACAACCGACCTAAGGAGTCGGACCATGCCCAAGGCCCGCGTGAAGTTCTATGTTGCACCTTTGGGCTGGCCCCAAGCCTAAAGCCTGAAGCCTGACATGCAACTGCCGCAGGAACTGCTGGCCTGTCCCGCCTGCCGGGCGCCGCTTGCCGTGGCCGGGACGGGCCTGTGCTGCAGCGGCTGCGGAGCCGACTATCCTGTGGCCGGCGGCGTTCCGCTGCTAATGACGGCGGCAGACCGCGAGCGCTTCCGCCTGCGGCTGGAGCAGCGCGACGGCGCGAAGATGGCGGAACGCTACGGCAAGCGCGCCGCAGCCGGCCCAGCGGCGCACCTGAAGCGCCTGCTGCGCCCGCCCCTCCCCCTGGTTCACAA
>CAYVGN010000189.1:613-6469 GCA_964451215.1 uncultured Acidobacteriota bacterium | reverse complement strand
ATCGGATGGTGTCGAAAAGGCAGCCGGATTCAGGCGGCGTCCACCCGGCACGGCGGGGTCCCTCAGCCACACCCGTTGACCCGTATAGTCGGGGCGAATCTGTGCGAACACTCCCCGGCGGGGGGTCGAAGAACTGCTGGAATCCTCGGCCGTATCGCTGGTCGTGGTGCTGATGCCCTGGACGTCGAACGGCAGGCCGCTGCGCGCGCTGACGACCCAGTCCGTCCACCAACCGTCAAACAAGGGCCGAAGGTACCAGGCTTTCGGAGAGGGTAACCCGTACGAGCCGGTGGCGCTCAGATTGTGGCGGACATCGAAATTGGAATCACCGCGGTCGCCTCCCGATATGGTGGCAAAGCCGAAGCCCATAGAGAAGTCCGTGGAGGCGCTATCAATGGCGTGACTGAGCGTATAGCTGACCTGGGTCTGGAAGTTCTTGCTGAGCCTGCGCCGGAACTGCGCCTGCACCTTCATTCCCACCCGCAGTTGCTCCTGGGTCACGCCGATCACGCGGGACAGCAGCAGCGTGTTGACGCCGTCGAACTCCACCAAGACCAGGTGGAACGGCGTCTCCTTGAGGAACTCCTCGCTGCCGAAGTAGCAGGTGGTCCAGGTATGGATGCGTCCCTCCAGTGGCAACTCGATCCAGCGCGTCTTGCTGCCACACTGCAGGCAATAGGCGCGCGGGGTGGCGAACTTCGCGCGGCAGCGGCTGCACTCGCTGCCCAGCAGCCGGCCCTGCGAGAGGCCCACGAAGAACGGGGAGTCCTCGGCGTAGCTGTGGATGTAGTCAATCTCGTAGTGAGACTTGATGACGAGGGGATCCACGCTCCAGATCGTCGCGCCGCTCTCCAGCTCCGGCAGCCGGATCTTGCCGTACTGGGGCTTCGGCGCAGACTTCTTCACCTGCTTGGCAGGGGCTTTTCGCGGAGTGGCCACGGCTAGAACCCCCTTTCCAGAATCGTGGCGGTGACGTAGGTGCCGGTGCCGGCGTGACTGTGAATGAGCCCGCGCATGGGTCGGCCCTTCTTCTTCGGTTTCACCTGGATGTGGCCATCGCCGTCGTTGTGCCGGGCGATGGTGCCCTGGAGTTGCCAGAAGGCGAACACCGCCTGCATCAGGCCGGTGGCGCCCACGGGATGCCCGCAGGCCAGCAGCCCGCCGGAGGGGTTTACCGGGATTTGCCCGCCCAGTTCGGGCGCCCCCGACTCGATGAACTTGCCGCCCCCGCCGTAGCGGCATAGGCCCAGGTCTTCGTAGGTTTGTATCTCGCTGGAGGTGTAAGCGTCGTGCAGTTCGATAAAATCCAGCTCCTCGAGTGGGTTGGTAATCCCCGCCATCTTGTAGGCGTTGATGGCGGCGGTGCGGCCCGCCCGGTAGGAGTGCACGCCGGGGTATTTCAGGCCCTTGTACCAGGAGCGATCTTCGTGGGGCAGCAGCGGCACTTCGCCGTGCGGCCGGTCCGCCATGCGCATGGCATCGGAACCGGCGCCGATGGCCAGCACCCGCACCGGCCGCTCGGTGAGCCGGCGGGCCAGCTCCTCCGTGGTCAGGATGGCCACCGCCGCCCCATCCGACATGGTGCAGATATCGAGCATGGTGAGCGGGTACGCGACCATGGGGGAATTCAGCACGTCCTGGACCGTGATGTCGTAGTGGTGCTGGGCCCACTTGTTGTGCAGCGCGTTGCGGTGGTTCTTTACCGACACCAGCGCCAGTTGCTCCCGCGTGGTGCCGAACTCATACATGTGCCGCACCACCATCATGGCGTAGTAGCCGCTGTAGAAGCCGCCCACCGGGTAGTCGAAGTTCGTATCGGAGGCCAGCGCAATGAACTCGTTGCCCTTCCAGGTGTTCACCCGCGACATGGTCTCGAAGCCCATGGCCACCACGCAATCCATCATGCCGCTGGCTATGCTCCGCCAGGCTTCCTGCAAGCAAAGGCCGCCGGTGGCGCCGCCTCCCTCAATCCGCACAGTGGGCTTGGGCACCAGCCCGCACATGTCGACGGCCATCACGCCGCCTTTCAACTGCCGCAGAAAGTGATCAGAAAAGTAGCTGACCACAGTGCCGTCAATGTGGCTGGTCTTCAGCTTGGGCAGGTCCCGGCGAGCGTAGTCGTAGGCCTCCTTTACCATCACGCGGAAGCTCTTGCGCTTTTCCGACTTGGTGAACCTGGTGATCCCGCCGGCAACCATGTAAACGGGGCGCATAGAGACAGCTCCTTGCTGGAAAAGCGGGCGTCGCGGGCGCCGATGATATCACAGCAGGCCTGCGGCACAGCGGCAAAGCCCTGCCCAGCGAAAAGAAACGCGGCAGCAAGCTGCCGCAACCGAAAGCGCTGGCAAGCCACTGCACTCCAAATGCTTGCGCTACCGGAAACCGCCGGGGCGGCGCGCAGCCCGCCGAGCGGGCCGTTCGCAGGCTCGTCCGTTCGGCAAGGAACGGCCGCCCGCTGCCGCCGCGTTTGAGTTATTCTGGTGCTGATCCGTGCCGTACCGACCTCGATTCGCGCTGCTTGCTCTGCTGGCGACGTTGGTCGCATCCGGCTGCTCTGTCCGCCGTTACGCGCTGAACAGGATCGGCGACGCTCTGGCCACGACGGGCTCCACCTACGCCAGCGAAGAGGACCTGCAACTGGTGGGCGATGCCCTTCCCTTCGGGCTGAAGCTGGTCGAAAGCATGCTGGCCGAGTCGCCGCGGCACAAGGGCCTGCTGCTGGCCGCCTGCCGGGGATTCACCCTGTACGCCTACGCCTATGTCCACCAGGAAGCGGACCGCGTCAGCGTGGAGGACCTGGAGCGCGGCAACCAGCTTCGCGCCCGCGCCCGCCGGCTCTATCTGCGCGCCCGCCGTTACGGCCTCCGGGCCCTGGAGCTTTCCTATCCGGCCACCGCCCAGAAGCTGGAAACCGAGCCCCGCGCTGCTGTGGCTGCCGTCCGCAAGAAGGATGTTCCGCTGTTGTACTGGAACGCGGCCGCCCTGGGCCTGGCCATTTCCAACTCGCGCCACGACGCCGAACTGCTGGCCCGCCTCCCAGAAGTGGAAGCGCTGATGGAACGCGCCCTGGAACTGCACGAGAGCTGGGAGGAGGGCGCGCTGCACGAGTTGCAGGTTGTTTACGCCGGGACACGCCCCGGCGCTGCGCCCCCGGATGTGGCCCACATCCGGAAGCACTTCGAGCGCGCCCTGGAGTTGTCCCGAGGCAGGCGGGCCAGCGTTTACGTCGCCTACGCCGAAGCGGTCTCCGTCCGCGCGCAGAACCGCGGCGAGTTTGAGTCGCTGCTGGAAAAAGCGCTGGCGATCGACCCCGATCAGCACGAGGAAGTGCGGCTCTTGAACCTGATCGCGCAAGGCAGGGCGCGCTGGTTGGCGGGGCGCTGCGATGAACTATTCCTGGAGGAGAAGCCCGCGCCGGCGGCGCCACAAGGAGTCCCCAGATGAGGGCGCCCGTCCTGCGCATCCTGGTCTGCCTGGCCGCGCTGACAGCCGCCCCGGCGGCACGGGCCCAGCCCGTGCTCATCAAGATGGGGACCGTGGCTCCGGACGGATCGCCCTGGCATCAGATCCTCCAGCAAATGGGCCAGGACTGGAACAAGATTTCCGGCGGCAAGGTGACCCTGCGCATCTATCCCGGCGGCGTGCTGGGCGATGAGCCCGACATGATCAAGAAGATGCGCATCGGGCAGTTGCAGGCCGTGGCTCTCTCCGGTTCCGGGTTATCACAGCTAGAGACGGCCGTCTCCTGCCTGCAGATCCCGATGATGCTGGAATCCTACGAGGAAGTGGACTACGTGCGGGAACGGCTGACGCCCCGGCTGGACAAGCTGATCGAGCAGAAAGGATTCATCGTCCTGAACTGGGGAGACGCCGGCTGGGTTCACTTCTTCACCAAGCGCCCGGCCAGCAGGCTCGACGACATCCGCAAGATGAAGCTGTTTACCATGGCCGGAGACGCCGAGGCCTTGGAGCTGTACCAGTCGGCCGGCTTCCGTCCCGTGCCCCTGGCCACCACCGACATGTTGCCGGCCCTGCAGACCGGGCTGATCGAGGCCTTTGACGTCCCGCCGCTGCTGGCCATGCTCAACCAGTGGTTCGGCCTGGCCAACAACATGATTGACGTAAAGTGGGCGCCGCTGGTGGGCGCCACCATCGTCAGCAAACAAACCTGGGAGCGCATCCCCGAAACGATCCGGCCGCAGATGCTGGAGGCGGCCCGCAATGTCGGCCAGCGGCTGCGTGGGGAGATCCGCAAGATGGGCGAAGATGCGGTAGCCGCCATGAAGAAGCGCGGGCTGCGCGTCATCACCCCGGATGCGGCCACCCTGGCCGACTGGCGCCGGCAGGCGGAGGAGGCTTACCCCAAGCTGCGGGGACGCTTGGTTCCGCCCGAGTTGTTCGACGAGGTTAAGCGGCTGCGCGACGAGTTCCGCGCCCAGGCCCGGAAGAAACCCTGATGGGAGCCAGCGGCTGGCAGTCCCGAATCCCCTCGCTGGAAAAAGCCCTGGCCACGGTGGCGATGGCGTTGATGACGCTGTTGCCGCTGCTGGAGATCCTGTGCCGCAAGGTGCTGGGGCGCGGGGTTCCCGGCTCGGCCCCCATCGTGCAGCACCTGACGCTGATCGTGGCCTTCGTGGGTGCGGCCCTGGCGGCGCGTTCCGACCGCCTGCTGGCGCTCTCCACCGCCGGTTTTCTTCCCGCCCGCCTGCGCGGCCCCACCCGCCTTTTCACCAGCCTAGTGACGGCTGCGGTCACAGTGGCCCTGGTCTGGGCCAGTGTGGGGCTGGTGCGCGCCGAGCGCGAGGCTGCCGGGGTGCTGGCCCTGGGCATTCCGGTCTGGGTGGTGGTCTGCGTCATGCCTCTGGGCTTCGCCGCTGTGGCCCTGAGGGTGATCCGCAGCGCTTCGGCACACTGGCCGGGCCGGCTGGCAGCGGCTGCGGGCGCAGCCCTGCTGCTTCTGCTGGGCCGCGCTCTCCCGCCGGAAAGCCTGGCGCTTCCCGGCGTGGCGCTGATCCTGGCGACGACGTTGCTGGGCCTGCCCATCTTTGCGGCCCTCGGGGGCCTGGCCCTGCTGTTTTTCTTTAGCGAGGGCACACCGATGGCCGCGGTGACGGTGGAAGCCTATCGCCTGGCCGCTTCGCCGATGTTGCCCGCCGTGCCCCTGTTTACGCTGGGCGGCTACCTGCTGGCGGAAGCCGGAGCCAGCGAGCGGCTGGTGCGGGTCTTCCGGGCGCTGGTGGGCTGGATGCCGGGCGGCCCGGCCATCCTCACCACCCTGGTGTTCGCCTTTTTCACCTCCTTCACCGGCGCCTCCGGCGTCACCATCCTCTCGCTGGGCGGCCTCCTGTATCCGGTTCTGGTCAAGTCGCGCTTCCCCGAGCCATTCTCCCTGGGGCTGGTGACCGCCTCCGGATCCATCGGCCTGCTGTTCCCGCCCAGCCTCCCGGTGATCCTCTACGGGGTCTACGCCCAAACCCAGATTGACCGGCTGTTCATCGGCGGGTTCCTGCCCGGCCTGTTGCTTTTGGCGCTGGTGTCCGCGTGGGGCGTGTGGAAGGGACTGCAGGTGCAGGCGGAGCGGACGCCGTTTCAAGCCCGCGAAGCCGTGGCGGCCCTCTGGGCGGCCAAGTGGGAACTGCTGCTGCCCGTCGTGGTGCTGGTAGGGATCTTCGGCGGCTTCGCCACCCTGGTCGAAGCCGCCGCGCTCACGGTCGTCTATGCCTTCCTGGTCGAGTGCCTTGTCCACAAGGAGCTTCGCGTCCGCCGCGACGTTCCCCGCATCACCGAGGAATGCGTGACGCTGGTCGGCGGCGTGCTCCTCATTCTGGGTGTGGCCCTGGGCTTCAGCTGTCTCTT
>CAYVGN010000189.1:0-603 GCA_964451215.1 uncultured Acidobacteriota bacterium | reverse complement strand
GATTGACGCCCAGGTGCCCACCCACGCGCTCACCTGGGTCCGGGCGCACATCGAGTCCCGCATCCTGTTCCTGCTGGCGCTCAACGGATTCCTGCTCATCGTGGGCTGCCTGCTGGACATCTACTCGGCGATTCTGGTGGTGGTGCCGCTGATTGCTCCCATGGGCGTGGCGTTCGGGGTGGACCCGGTCCACCTGGGCATCATTTTCCTGGCCAATCTCCAACTGGGTTACCTCACGCCGCCGGTGGGAATGAACCTGTTCCTCTCCGCCTACCGTTTCAACCAGCCGCTGGCGCGGGTTTACCGCTATTCCCTACCCTTCCTGCTCATCATGTTGGCCGGCGTGCTGGCGATTACCTACCTGCCGGGCATGACGCTGAGCCTCCTCCGCCTGCTGGGACGCTGACTCGCATTCGCCGGAAGGCAGCCACGGATGCTTGGGCGCGGTTGACTGGCCCGCGGCCAGGGCCTAACATGCCAGGCAAAGCGGGGTTGGAAGTGGCGATGGATCGCGGGCGAAGCAGGGCGGGGCTGGCGGCGCTGTGGTTGTTTGCGCTGGCAGCGCCGGGGCGGGGGGAATGGACCATGGCCGCTTACCTGGGT
>CAYVGN010000188.1:0-6474 GCA_964451215.1 uncultured Acidobacteriota bacterium | reverse complement strand
CCGGCGGGGAGGGCTGCGGGACGGCCGCGGCCTTCGCCAACTTCCCGGTCGCAGACACGAACTTTACCTGCAGGGCACCCGGCTTCTGCTCGTAGGCCACCGCCGCCGGCTCCTTCAACAGGACTTCCAGCCGGGCACTGGGCTCGTTGTCGCGCAGATACGGAACCACCCGGTAGCTGGAGACCAGTCTGGAGTTCAGCAAGTGGCTGTCCGGGGGCTGCGCGGAAACCACACGCGGCAGGTCCACGAAGACCAGTCGCTCGCCCGGGGAGGAAGGCGAATAGACGAACTCCCCGCTGACCTCCAGCGTCAGCGTGGTCGCCTGTGGGGAAATCCCTGCCCGCACCGCGGTCAGCTTGGGACTCGCCGCCACGGCCGGCGCGCCCGATGCCTGCGCAGGCGCGTTGGCCACGTCGTCGGAAGCGGCAAGACCCAGGCCGGCGCAGCCCAGCAGAACAACCATACCGCTGGCGAGGAAAGCGGAATAGCGAAACGGATGTTTAACCTTCATCGCGTCTTAACTCCTGTCCGATGGGACATCCTGGACGCGATCCGGAATCTTTAGCCCCCGCCGGAAAAGATCTCCGGGTTACTGCTGATCAGGAGCGTACCGGGCTTCCAGGCCACTGCTGTTTCCACCCAAATGACCGAATCTCCCGGGATCGCAAACCTCTCCGCCTCGCGGCGGAGTCCCCCTCACGGGGTACTCGTTCCGGGCAGCCGGGGGGGCCGCCCTACCCACTGGCAAGCCCACTCTACGCTGAAATGGGCCTGCAAGAACCTACCTTGCTTCTGCGGGTATCTTTTTGGACACCTCCCGCATGCTCGTCTTGCCCTGCGTGTCGATCACCTCTTCTTCCATAATCAAGGCATCTGGGGTGATCTTAGCCACCCGCCCGTTACACAGGGTATTGCCCTCGCGCAGGAAGTAGGTGCGCGCGCTGCCCGCCACGTTGGTAATGGCGATCATCTCCGTGGGGGTACGGACCACACCGCTCAACTCCAGTTGTCCGACCAGCAAGCCGCGAACGCCCGGCGGGCAGGACCGCGTGGGGCCTCCCCCTTCTTCCGTCTTGGGCTTCAGCAGGGTGACAAAGGGATCGCGGGCCCCGGGGCGGGGGGCCGGCGCCGGCTTCTGGGCCGCTTGAGGCGCTGCAGCCGGAGCCTGGGGAGCGGCCGCCGGCCGGGCGGGCGCCTGGGCCTGTGTCCCGGCGCCTCGCACTTTTTGAGCCTCCTGGATGAGGGTCTGCGGGTTCTGCGCCCCGCCGGCCGCCACCAGCCCCGCCGTCACTACCAAGATCGAGAAACGCGCATTCGACATAGTCGCTCCCCCTCTACTTCTTCACCGGCTGTGTCTCCCTGCTGAAGAAGGTGGTCGCCGTACAGGAAGCCAACACCGTCTCGCTGGGCGAATAAGCATACCTTTGCCCCACCCCGCGCACTGAGCGGCTGGTGGGGCCAATGGCCAGGTTGGTCACGTTGATGATCCGGGAAAGCCTGCTGAGCCGGTCGAAAAACTGCAGGACCGTGTGGTAGGTGCCGTCCAGGGACAAGTCAAAAGGAACCTCCACGTAGAATTCCCGCTGGACCGCTGCCCGGGCCGTGAACCGCCGGATATTGATGCCGGACTGTACGCCCGCTTCTTGCACCATGCGGATGAAGGCGTCGGCCTCTTTCTCTTCCGGAACAATGGTGCGCAGGGTGGCCAGTTGCTGCTCCAGCCGCTCCGTATCGGCCTTTAGTTCCTTCAGCCGGTTATCCAGGCAGCCGGCGGACTGCTGCGAGCTTTCCGGACAGCCCCGCACCTTGTCGTTTTCCGCCTTCTGGGCAGCGATCTTCTGCGTCAGGTCGTTGTTGGCAGTGCGCATGTCGTTCAGGTAGAGCATTTCGCCGGCCACCACAATGACAGCCGCCACCGCTACCATGACCGCCAACTGCGTTGTGAACGGATACTCGCTGAATTTCTTCATGGCAATCCATCCCTACTTCCCCGCCGGCGCTTCTTCCACCGGGCCGGTCGGGACGCCCCGGCCCCCGGGCAGCTAAGTCTTCCCCCCTGCCGGCGCGACCTGTGTCAACTCGGCCGTGATCGAGAAAAGAAAGAGCGAGCCTTCCTTAAAGCTGGGGTCCTGGTACGACTCGCGGATCTCCACGTTCTGGAACTGGCCCGTGCGCTTCAGGTTGGCAATAAAGTCGGCAACTATGTTCACGCTGCCGGCCACCCCATCAATGGTCACCTTGCTGCCGGTGTTGTCGAAGCTGGTCAGCCAGATGGTCCCGCTGGTCTCCACCGTTCCCGCCAGGGCGGTCAGCATGGTCACCGGTCCGGTGCGGTACTCCTTCAGCTTGTCAATGATGCCGATCCGCCTCAGGTAGAACTGCTTCCTCTTCTCGAACTGGTCGTACTCGGCCTTAACCTTGGCCAGGCGGGCCTTCTCGGCCTCAGCTCTGGCCATCTCCTCCTTCAGCCGGTCGCTTTCGCCCTTGAGCAGGGTGTAGTGGGCGCCCAACGCTATCAGCGCCAGCGCGAAGATGGCAATGAACAAGGCGGTGGCCCTGGCCCCCTCCATGCTGATGGCGGGGACGCGGCGCTTGGCCACCCTCTCCCTTACCCCAAGCAGGTTGATCTTGATCATAGGTCAAAGCTCCTCAGCGCCAGCCCCACCGCTACCGCCAGCCGCGGCGAGTTCTCCTGAACCAGCTCGCCGTGCGGGCCGGTGGCGCCGTACAGGATCTTGCGGAACGGGTTCAGCTCTTCCACTGCAATCGAAAACTCCTGCTTCAGCAGGTCCAGTAGCCCGGGCACCCTGGCCGACCCGCCCGCCAGGTAGATCTTCAGGATGTGCTCGCCGGCCGCCGTCGCCCGGAAGAAGTCGAAGGTCTTCTGGATCTCCAGGATGATGATCTCGGAGACGGAACGCAGCACCGGCAGCCGCGCCTCATCGCTCACCCCGGGCACGCTCTTGCCCATCTTCACCCGCTCGGCATCCTCGAAGCTCAGATCCAGCTCTTTCTGCAAGGAGTCAGTGTACTGGCTGCCGCCCACGCTGACGTCCCGGGTGAACAGGGGGAGGCGGCCGCGGACGATGTTGATGTTCATCACACTGGCCCCGATGTTGAGCAGGGCTGCGGTCTGGCTTTCCGACGGATCGTAGTTGAACTCGTAGCAGTTCTGCAGGGCGAAGGCGTCGATGTCCACGATGGCCGGCGTCTTGCCGGCCAGGCTCAGCACGTTGGTGTAGTTGAGGATCTTGTCCTTCTTGGCCGCCACCAGCAGCACGTCCATGTTGCCGCCGGCGCCCTCCGGCGAAAGCAACTGGTGGTCCAGGTTCACCTCGGCAATGTCGAACGGGATGTGCTGGGAAGCTTCCATCTGGATGGCTTCATCCAGTTCAGCCTCGTCCATGTAAGCCATGGACAGGCGCTTGACGATCACCGAGTGGCCGCTGACGCTGGTGGCCACGTTCTTGGTCTTGACGCGATTGTCTGTGAACAGCTTGGCGATGGTATTGGAGACAGCGCCGGTGTCCACGATGGCCCCGTCCACCACAATGTCCGGCGCCAGCAGCTCCATGCCCAGCTTGTCCACCTCAATTCCCTTGCCGCTCTTCTTCAGCTCCACGGCCTTGACCGCGCTGGAACCGATGTCCAGCCCCACCACCTGCTTGCTCTTGCCGATTCCTAGCATGTCTCACCCCACTGTCTTTGGCGGCTGCCGCCGGCCGGTGACCCGGCCCGCGTGCTTCCGCCGCGCCATTGCGACCCCGCCTGCCCGGCTGCTGCTCCCGCCAGGAGACGTGCAGGCGCCCGTTTCCCTCAATGCTTGCCGCCAGCCCCACCCGTCCCGACCGTTACCGCCGGCGTTCTGCTCCTGCTCCCCGAACCCGTCCGGCTTTTCCCGGTGCTCTGTCTCTCCATCCACCGATCGAGCGTGGTCTTCTTGAATCTCCACCGGTTGCCGAGCTTGAAGGCCGGAATCTTCTCCTCCGCGACATACTTGTAGAGCGTGTCGGGCGAGATCCCCAAGTACTGGGACGCCTGGCGAATATTCATCACTTCGCGGGATTCCAGCATACGATGCGACCCGTCCAGGCAAACGGAGAAGCGGGAGTATGCTGCCACCCAGCGGGCGGTGGTGTCAAGCGGCAGCGCCGGTTATTTTGCCGAAATCTTGCCGGTTTCTTGGGAGGTCACCGGCTTCCTTTCCCGCTTTTTGCCGAACATGTTGTTGTGGTCTTTAAATGATGCCCCTACATCTAGTGGGTCGGCCAGAGCCGACGAAAACGTATCAGGCGAGTAATGCTCAGGCGCTGACCCCACCAACCCTAGCTTGGATTGTTCTTTTCCCCAGCCCAGGCCTTCAGGCCAGGGGCTGCCAATCCATCTATCCTCAGGCCGTTGAAAGGGGCTGGGGAAGAAGACGGGTTCAACGCAGCCCTGAAGGGCTGGAGGAAGACCAGTTCAGACTGCTCATGAACAATCCGCCCTCGTCCTACAGACCCAACTCCCCCCAAAGCGCATCAACGCGCGCCTTGACCTCCGGACTCATGCGGATTTCGTCGGGCCACGGCCGCCCAAACCCTTCCTCGGGCCACTTGCGCGTGGCATCCACGCCCATCTTCGAGCCGTAGTTCGGCAGCCGGCTGGCATAGTCGAGCGAATCCACGGGACCCAGCGCGAACTGGATGTCGCGCTCCGGATCAATGTGGTTGAGCGCCTTCCAGGCCACTTCGCGCCAGTCCTGCACATTGACGTCTTCGTCCAGCACCACGATGCACTTGGTGAACATTGCTTGCCCCATTCCCCAGATGGCACTCATCACCTTGCGGGCGTGGCCGGGGTAGGACTTGCGGATGGATACCAGCATGAGGTTGTGGAAGATGCCCTCGGGAGGCATGGCGATGTCCACGACCTCCGGCAACTGCAGCTTCATCAGCGGCAGAAAGATGCGCTCGATGGCGTGGCCCATCCAGTAGTCCTCCATGGGCGGCCGCCCGACAATGGTGGTGGCGTAGACGGGGTCGCGGCGGTGGGTGATGCAGGTGATGTGGAAGACCGGGTAGGGGTCAGCCAGCGAGTAATAGCCGGTGTGGTCGCCGAAGGGGCCCTCCGTGCGCAGTTGGTCCAACCCGACGTAGCCCTCCAGCACGATCTCGCTGTTGGCCGGCACCTCCAGGCCCACCGTGCGGCAGCGGACCATCTCCACCGGCGCCTGCCGCAGGAAGCCGGCAAACAACATCTCGTCGATTTCCGGCGGCAGGGGCAGCACGCCCGCCAGCATCACCGCCGGGTCGCTGCCGATAGCCACCGCCACTTCCA
This sequence comes from uncultured Acidobacteriota bacterium, assembly GCA_964451215.1. GTDB lineage: Bacteria > Acidobacteriota > Terriglobia > JAJPHL01 > JAPKYU01 > CAYVGN01. The sequence continues at coordinate 1,155 of CAYVGN010000188.1, read as the reverse complement.
TGCGCCCGCCGGGATGCGGTCCGGACCCCGCTCCCACGCGTTGGCGGCTGTGGAGGGCCCTCGCCCGGCGGTAGTGCTCGGCGCCGTGCTTGTGCAGTTGCCAGTGCATCCCGGTGGTGCGGCCGTCAAAGACCTGCATGCGGTAGCAACCGGCGTTGCGCTTGCCCGTTTCCGGGTGGTGGCTGAACACCACCGGAAAGGTGATGAAGCGGCCGGCGTCCTGCGGCCAGCACTGCAGCACCGGAAACTCCAGCACCGAGAAGTCCTCTGGCTTCACTGCCTCCTGGCAGGGGCCGCGGCTCACGCTACGAGGGAAGAAACTCCCAACCTCGGCCAGCTTCGGCAGCATCTGGATCTTCTCCAACAGCCCCTGGGGTGACTTGAAGTCGAGGTAGTGGTGGAGGCGCCGGGCAACCTCGTCGAGCGAGTCCACCTCCAGCGCCAGCTTCATCCGCCGCTCCGAGCCAAAGGCGTTGATCAGCACCGGGATCCGGTATCCCTTGGGATTCTCGAACAGCAGCGCCGGGCCGCCCCGCTTGCTGACCCGGTCGGTGATCTCGCTGATCTCCAGCACCGGGTCCACCTCGGCCCGGATGCGCTTCAGCTCTCCCGCCTCTTCCAGCGCGGAAATGAAGGCGCGCAAGTCCTGGTAGGCCATAGATGATCGGTGCCTCCGCAAAGCCAGGAAAGCGCCGGCCCACCGCGGCGAGTCGCGCCGCTGCTGGGCGCCCGGTGTGGGCAGGCGCGCTACCGGCGGCGGGGACGGGCCCCAGAGCGCCCAGCCGGGACCTGGGCACCCAGCGAAGTCAGCCGTTCCCGGGCCAGCTTGGCCTCGTCGGTGTTGGGGAAGCGGTTGAGGAGCAGGCGCAACTCGCGAGTCCCTGCCTCGCGATCCTTCAGCTCCAGCAGGGCAATGCCCTTCTGCAGGTGGGCAGCCGCGGTCTTGTTGCCGGGCGAGTAACGTTCCAGCACCAGATCGTAGGCGTTGATCGCCTCGCGCAGTTTCCCCTGCCGGTACAGCACCACGCCGATGTAGAACTGGGCGTTGCCGACCAGGTCGGTGTCCGGGTACAGGCGCAGGTATTCCTGGAACCCTTTCATGGCCAGCTCGTTGTTTCCACCGTTCAGGTCGCGCAGCGCGTTCTGATAAAGGAC
>CAYVGN010000187.1:0-6478 GCA_964451215.1 uncultured Acidobacteriota bacterium | reverse complement strand
GTCAGGGAGCGCATATTCGGAATCAGGATCCGAGGCGCGACCGTCAGGGAGCGCACATTCGGAATCAGGATCCGAGGCGCGACCGTCAGGGAGCGCATATTCGGAATCGGGATCCGAGGCGCCACCGGCAGAAGCTGTGAAAGAACCGGCCAGCCAGACCCCTCTCGCCTGGCACAAGGTGAAGGCCTGTGCCACCTCAACAACCCTGTTCGCGTGTGCGACCCTGGTGCTGCTGGCCCTGCTGGCTGAGCTTGGGCAGGCCGGGAAGAAGCTGCCGCTGCAGCCCGTCAACATCAATACCGCCAGCGAAGCCGAGCTGGTGCAATTGCCGGGCATCGGGCCGGCAACCGCCAGGGCCATCGTCCGTCACCGCGCCCGCCACGGCGCCTTCCGCCGCGTGGAGGAGTTGCTGATTATCCGCGGCATCAGCCGCGCTCGCCTCAACCGCCTCCGCCCTTACCTGCGCCTGAAGTAGGGGCGCCCCCTTGTGGGCGCCCAAGGATCAACTGTTGTATTGCCCAGGCCGGAGTTATCATAGGGGCGTCAACGAACTCCACGGTGGAGGGGGAGTTCCAAAAGGCGGAGGTTGATAATGCCCAAAGTCACCCTTTCACTTATCAAGGCTGACGTTGGTTCTACCGGGGGACACACAAGGCCCTCCGAGCGCATGCTGGCTGGGGCGCAAGCAAGTGTGCAGGATGCCGTGAAGCGAGGATTTCTGATCGATGGGCTTGTAACTCACACCGGCGATGATATCTGTCTCATCATGAGCCATACCCACGGCGTGGGCGCCACTGACATCCACCGCTTTGGCTGGGACTGCTTCCTGGCGGCCACCGAGGAGGCCAAGCGGACCGGGCTGTACGGCGCCGGCCAGGACCTGCTGGTTGATGCCCCCGCCGGCAACATTCGGGGGGCGGGGCCGGCCGTGGCCGAGATCGAGTTCGTTCGCGACCCGGCCAGCAAGGACCGGCCGGCAGAGGCTTTCCTGGTCTTCGCCGGCGACAAGTGCAGCCCGGGCGCTTACAGCTACCCGTTCTACACCGTCTTCTGCGATCCCATGCACAACGGCGGCCTGCTGCTCAATCCCAGGCTGCACATGGGGTTTACCTTCACCATCATTGACATGGACCACAAGGCCCGCGATGCGGACCGGATCATCAAGCTGGATGTGCCCGAGCGCGTCTGGGACGTCGCCTGCCTGATGCAGGACCCCGACCGCTTTGCCATCGAGGCCATCCATTCCCGCTACCGGCCTGAGGAGCAGATCGTTTCTGTGTCGGCCACGCGCCTGCACAACATTGCCGGCAAGTACACCGGCAAGGACGACCCGGTGGCCATCGTCCGCACCCAGGGCATCTTCCCGGCGCCGGAGGAGGTGGTGGAGCCCTTCACGCTGGGCCACTTCGTCACCGGCGACTGCCGCGGCTCCCACATCATGCCCCTGATGCCGGTGGCCATCAACACCCCAGTGGCCGGTGCCTACTGCCTGCCGGTGGTCTCCTGCCTGGCGTTCTCCATGGATGGCGCCGGCGTCTTCACTGCCGACTATGTGGACCTGTTCGGCAACGTGGCCTGGGATGGAACCCGCTTGAAGGTCCAGCAGAAGGCCGACGAGTGGCGGCGGCAGGGCTTCGTGGGTCCGACCATGGCTTCCCGTGCCGAACTGGCTTACACCGGCATCGTAGACACGCTCGGCCGGCTGGACAAGGAGTTCGTGCTGCGCAAGGAGCGGCTCCCGCAGGCCGTGTAGAAGCCTCCCCAGGATGGAGCGCTCGGGCGTGGCGCCGGGCTTTTCCGATTGGCGGTGCCGAGCTTGGCTGCCGCGCCGGGCGCGAACAATGTATGGCCGCGTCCCAACCGCCGCCGCTCGGGCGGGCGCCGGCCTGGCGGGTCGCTGTTCAAATGCTGTACGCTCCGCGCCAGGCCGGCCCCTCCGCCGCCCGCGCTGCACTCTGGTTTCCCTTGCTGCTCCTTGCTCTGGCTGGGGCCCTGGCCGCCTATCCGCTCCTGCTGCGACTGGGGCCCACCCGCTTGGTTGACGCCAGGCTCCGTTCCACTCCGGAGGGCATGACCGGGACGGCCATCCTGTTCTTTCTCTTTCTGCAATTCGCTGCGCCGCTCCTGTTGCCGGTGGCTGCCTGGATGGGCGGGGAACTGATGCACTGGTGGGTGAGCTTTGGTTTGGACGCGGGAACCGAAAGGCGCCAGGTTCGGCGCGTGGTCGCCTACGGCTTTCTGCCCCTGGCCGCGCAACCGCTCCTGGCTGCCGGAATCAGCTTGCTCGCGGACTCCGAAGGCAACCCTTTCAACCCCTTGGCCTCCAACGTCGCCTTCTTCTTGAACCCGAACCAGACATCGGTCTTCTGGTACGAGTTGGCTGGCGGGCTGGATGTGTTTTCGCTTTGGGCGCTGGTGGCCACGGCACTGGGACTGGCTGGCCTGAGCCGCCAGCCGGCGCTCATCGTGTTTCCCCCGCTGGCCCTGGTCTGGCTGGCCGCCCTCGCCCTCAAGGCCTGGCTGCTTGCGTAGGGGCGACCTTCAGGTCGCCCGTCCCGCTGGTTGTTGACGGCTGTCGCCGCGCTTAGCTAGACTGGAATCCTACCCGGCTGGCGGTATCGTCTAGGGGTTAGGACACCAGATTCTCAATCTGGGAACCCGGGTTCGATTCCCGGTACCGCTACCAGTCACTGACCGCTGCCCAGTTTCCACCGCAAGAATCGCCTTCGCGCTAACAGGAACGCGGCCCGCATGGATTCCGGCGGGGTGCGTGGTAGACTGTGCGCCAAGACGGTATCTTCCGCCGATGGGAGGTTCAGGTGTTTCGACCGGTCGTCGCGATCTTCGCCCTCGTTTCGTTCCTGCCGACTGCGGCTCCGAGCCAGAGTGCTACGGTCTACACGATTGATACGGTAGTCGGCGGCGCCGTGTACGACGGCCTCCGCGCCACTTCCACCCCCCTGAGTTCTCCGGCGGGGCTGTGGCTGGAGCGCGATGGCGCGCTGTGGGTGGTGGACAGCGGCAACAACGTGATCCGGCGCGTGGATCCGACCACCGGGATGATGCGTGTGGTCGTGGGTGGTGGGACGGTGCGCGAAGATTCCGTGCCCTTGCTTGGTACCACCGTCCAACTGGAGCGTCCCACACACATCGTGGGCGACGCTGCGGGCAACCTCTACTTCAGTGACAGCGGCAGCAGCCGCATCCGCCGGATCACGCCCGATGGGATGGTGAGCACGGTGATTGGCACTGGCGAAATAGGTTTCGCCGGCGATGGCGGCCCCGCCCGGCTCGCCAAGCTGAACGGCCCGACGGGTCTGGCCTTCGACAGCGCCGGCAACCTGTACATCGCCGACGCGGGCAACTGCCGCATTCGGCGGGTAGATCCGGCCGGCGTGATTACGACGTTTGCCGGCAACGGCCGGTGCGAGTACACGGGCGACGGCGGGCCCGCTCTGAGCGCAGGCCTGACCGGGCATCTGCAAGGGTTGGCGTTTGATCCGCAGGGCAACCTGTACCTGGCGGAGGCGCACTGGATCCGTCGCATTGACCGCGCTAGCTCGGTGATCACCACGATTAGTTCGCCAGTCGCTGCCTGCGGCCAAGCCGCCGATGGCATGCTGCTGTCCGCCGCCTCTTTGTGCTGGGTGAACACAATCCTGTTCGATGCCCAAGGGAACATGTACTTCACAGCATACGGCGCCACGGTGAGGGCGGAGGCCGGCACCGGCCGCCTGACGGTATGGCCCCTTGGTGCGGGCACCGGACTCCAACGGGACGCTGACGGGAACCGGATCGTTGCCCTAAGTGACGAGAGCCTGGTAGTGCGTATCGCGTCCGCCACCGGCGCCCGCTCCACCATCGCGGGCAGCTGCGAAGTCTTCGACGGCCCTGCCCACCGCGCTGTGCTCGCCAGCCCGGGCACGGTCAAGCTGGATGCCACCGGAGGCGTGTATATCGCTGACTGCAGCCACGGGCGCATCCGTAAGTACGACCCGGCGAACGCCACGGTCACCACCGTGCTCGGCGGCGGCAGTAAACCGCTGGCGGAAGGCGCGGCCGGCACCTCCGTGTCCTTCGTGGGCTGCGAGTTTCATGCGGATGCCACCGGGAACGTCTACTTGCTGATCGGCGAGCCCGGCAGCAGGGAGCACACCGAGCTCTGGAGACTGGACGCACGGACCGGAACCGTATCGAAGTTGTACACGCTCTCCCCGGCGCCTGATCTCCGGGACGTCACCGCCGACGCTGCGGGCAACCTCTACGTGGCGGCCTGGCTCGCGAACCTTGTCCGGCGCATTGATGTGGCGACCGGCGCGGTGACTACGGTGGCCGGCAACGGCAGTACCGAGTCGTCCGGCGACGGTGGTCCCGCCACCGCCGCGGCCGTCGGCCATCCGGACGGCCTGGCCTTCGATCGCGATGGCACGCTGCTGATCTGCGCCGATAGGTTGCGTCGCGTGAACCTCTCGACCGGGATCATTACGTCCGTCCGTGTGCGCTCGCGCCCGGACGGGCCGCTCGACAGTCCAGTAGGTTGCCAACGCGTCACCGTAGACCCGGCCGGCAACATCCTTGTGCTGCGGTGGGGGGGCGCGGAGATCTCGCAAATTCGTGCTGCCGACAGCATGCTGGTTCGCGCCGCGGGCTCCGGCGTTGCGGGCTTCTTTGGCGACGGTGGGCAGGCGGCGCTGGCTCGCTTGTCGCCCTTTGGGGGCAGCCTCGCCGCCGATCCCAGCGGGAACGTCTATCTCTCCGACACCTCCAACAACCGTATCCGCAAGCTTGTTCCCACTGTGGCTCGCCCGGTGCTGGCGGTCTCCCCCGCCACGCTGTTCCTTACCCAGCAGCAGGGCAGCACGCTGATTTTGGGCCAGGAGATTACCGTCAGCAGCGCCAACTCGCTCGCGCTGAGCTGGACTGCGGAGGTTTCCACCACCGCCGGCGGCAACTGGCTGACCGTCAGCAGCCGTTCCGGTTCGATTTCGGGCACAGCGGTCTCAACCGTGTTGGTGACGGTAGATTCCGCGCGTCTGGGCGCCGGCAGCTATCGCGGCACCATTACCATTTCCGCGCCCGGTGCCGATAACTCCCCGCAGACGGTTGACGTGGTGATCACGGTGCAAGGGGCGGTCGGCGCGCGTATCGGTCTCTCACAGCAGTACCTAACCTTCCAGGCGGTGCAGGGTGGCGCCAACCCGCCGGCGCAGTCGGTCTCCATCACCAACGCCGGTGCTGGAACATTGAGCTTCAACGCCTCGACCGAGACCTCCAGCGGCGGGAACTGGCTGCGGGTTTCTCCGTCGCTGGGCACGGCGCCGACGGCATTGGCCGTTTCCGTGGACATCGCAGGACTCCAACAGGGTGTCTATCAGGGGACGGTGGCGCTGCGGAACCTGACGGCCACGGAGACGCGCAGCATCTCCGTGGTGCTGACCGTCACACGCCAGCAGCCGATCTTGCTGCCCACGCAGACCGGATTCCTGTTTGTGGGTGTGGAAGGCTCGCTGGTGATCGGGCCGCAGAGCTTCGGCATCCAGAACGCCGGGCAAGGGCGGATGAACTGGCAGGTGGCGGTGAACCTGCCGGGCGGCGGCGACTGGCTGCGAGTAAGTCCGCTGAGCGGGATCAGCGAAGCGGGACAGACCGTGCCGCAGGTCACGTTGCAGGTGGACCCGTCACGGCTGCGGGCCGGTGTCAGTGTGGCGCTGCTGGCTATCACGGCCGAAGGGGCGCTGAACTCGCCGCAAACGGCGATTGTGCTGGTGAACATGCTGGCGCGGGGCTCGCCGCCGGTGGGGACCATCAACCCGCTGGGGCTGATCTTTACGTCGCCCACAGGGGCAACCGGCACGCTGGCGCAGGGGATCACCATCGCCTCGACGGGCGGGCAGGCGCTGCAGTTTCTGGCGCGGGCGCGGAGCACGGCCGGCGGCAACTGGCTGAGCGTGACGCCGGAGCAAGGCGTGCTGGTGAGTTCCGCGGAAGTGGCCAACTTGAGTGTGCAGGCCAGTCCGGCGGGGCTTAGCGCGGGGGTCTATTTTGGCTCCATCACCTTGACCTTCGGCACCAGTGTCACGCAAGAAGTTGCCGTTGCACTGGTGGTGGCTCCGGCAGCGACAGCCTCAGCCGCCGACCAGGATGGACTTTGGACCTTGGACTTTGGACCCTGGACTCCTTCTGCGGCGTGTACTGCGCGAAGACTGGTCGTGGTGGAGAGCAAGCTGGGGAACCGCTTCGCGCTGCAGGCGGGCTGGCCCATACCGCTGCTGGCGCAAGTGGTGGACGACTGCGGCAGCGCGGTGACCACGGCCACGGTGACGGCCAGCTTCACCAGCGCGGACCCGCCGCTGGTGTTCCAGAACCTGCGCAACGGGCAGTACGCGGCCACCTGGGTGCCGGCCACAGGGGGCTCGGTGGGGGTAACCATCCGTGCCATGGGCGCGGGGCTGGAAGACGGGGTGACGCAGTTGGCGGG
>CAYVGN010000186.1:0-6488 GCA_964451215.1 uncultured Acidobacteriota bacterium | reverse complement strand
CCAATGGTGGCTACTGTGGCCGAGTTGGAGCCGGAGACCGCGGAGAAGATGGCGGTGAAGCGCGCCGAGAGCAGCCCGGCGGGCAGCGCCCGCGCCGCAGTGCGCGGGTTGGCGGCGTCCAGGCGCAGGTCGGCGATGCGGTTGAAGGCCATGGCCGCCGACCGCGCCCCCACCATCGCCACCAGGATCCAGAACAACTGCCGGGTGGAGGGCAGCCCCCGCGCCGCCAGCATCGCCCCGGTCAGCGCAAAGGGCAGCGCGAACACCGAGTGCTCGAACTTGATCATCTCCAGCGTCGCGCGCAGGTCGCTCAGAAAAGCCATGCACCTACAGCGTAATGGTTCAACGTTTCACGTTCAACGTTCAAGGTTCGAAGGCCGATTGCAGGGTACCGGGGGAGATCGGCGCCGCCCGGCCGTGTACCAGGCGGCAGCCGTCGGTGCCAACCGGGGAACATGGAACGTTAGACGTTGAACGTCTGCTAGACTGGCGTGTGGGGCTTTGCGGAAGGAAATGACGGAGAACAAGATAAGGGCGCTGCTGGAGCGGGTGCGGCGCGGAAAACTGGACGTGGATCGGGCGGTGGGCCAGTTGAAGCACCTGCCCTACGAAGACCTGGGGTTCGCCAAGATTGATCACCACCGCACGCTGCGGCAGGGGATGCCGGAGGTGATCATGGGGCGCGGCAAGCGGCCCGCGCAAGTGCTCAGCGTGGTCGAGAAGATGCTGCCGGTGTCGCCCAATATCCTGATCACCCGCGCCGACGCCGCGCTCTACCGGCGGTTGCGGCCATCAGTGCGGGTGGCGCGCTTCCACCCCCTCTCCGGCGCCATCACCATCCACCGCGACCACACCCTTTACGGGCGCGGCAAAGTGCTGGTGGTGTCGGCCGGCACCTCCGACATCCCCGTGGCCGAAGAGGCGTTGGTGACGGCTGAGATCATGGGCAATGAAGTCGCGCACCTGTGGGACGTGGGCGTGGCCGGCATCCACCGCCTGATGGGCAACCGCGACCTGCTCCTGTCCGCCCGGGTGATCATCGTGGCGGCGGGGATGGAAGGGGCGCTGCCCAGCGTAGTAGCCGGCCTGGTGGCTGTCCCCGTCATTGCCGTGCCCACCAGCATCGGTTACGGCGCCAGCTTCAGCGGCTTGGCCGCCCTGCTCGGCATGCTGAACAGTTGCGCCAGCAACGTGGCGGTAGTCAACATAGACAACGGCTTCGGCGCCGGCTTCGTCGCCAGCATGATCAACCGCTTGTAGCGGAAGTTTAAAGTTCAAAGTCTCGGCGTGTCCGTGGTGTTTTCCAAATAAACTAGTACCGTGACCAGCAAGTTTCGAGGTTTTGCAGAGCCAGCCAGTCACGGAAAGCGCGACCGGGGAGGCATCCCCCAGAGCCGCAAAACTAGCTGGTCACGGCACTAGGCGGTTGATAACGCTTCAGGAGGCTCTTATGGCTGCCGCTGCTCAGCCAACCGTCCTTCAGTTTCGGAACTACATCGGGGGTGAATGGGTTCCGGCATCGTCGGGGCAGACGTTCGCCACGCGCAACCCGGCGCGGTTCGACGAGGTGGCCGCGGAGTACCCAAAAGCGAGCTGCGACGACGCGCGCCGGGCCTTCGAGGCGGCCGCGCGGGCCTTTGACGGCTGGCGCCGCGTGGCCGCGCCCAAGCGGGGTGAGTACCTCTACCGGGCCGCCGAGTGGCTGGCGGCGCGCGCCGACCAGATCGCCGCCGAGATGACCCGCGAGGAAGGCAAGACCTTCAAGGAGGCCAAGGCCGAAACCGTCCGCGCCATCAACATCTTCCGCTATTTCGCCGGCGAGGGGTCGCGGATGGCGGGCGAGACGGTGCCCTCGGAGCGCGACCAGGTCTTTTGCTTCACCATCCGCAAGCCGCGCGGCGTGGTCTCGCTGATCACGCCCTGGAACTTCCCCATCGCCATCCCGGCCTGGAAGATGGCGCCGGCGCTGGTCTGCGGCAACACGGTGGTGATCAAGCCGGCGTCGCTGGCGCCCGCCTGCGCCCTGCGGCTGGTGGAGGCGCTGGATGCCGCGGGGATCCCGCCGGGGGTCATCAACCTTCTGACCGGGCCGGGCCCTACGGTGGGCGAGGAGATGCTGGCCAACGAGCACGTCCGGGCCATCTCCTTCACCGGCTCCTGCGCCGTCGGCAACCACGTCTACCAGCGCGCCGCGCCGCGCAAGATCCCCGCGCAACTGGAGATGGGCGGCAAGAACCCCACCATCGTCTGCGCCGACGCCGATCTGGACTACGCCGCCGCCACCGTGCTGAACGCCGCCTTCTTCTCCACCGGCCAAAAGTGCACCGCCACCAGCCGCGCCATCGTCGAGCGGCCGGTCTACGACCACTTCTCGGAGTTGCTGGTGGAGAAGACGAAAAAGATGAAGGTCGGCGACGGCATGGATCCCACCGTGGACATGGGCCCGTGCGTGGACGAGAACCAGATGAACACGGTGCTGGAGTACATCGAGCTGGGCAAGCGGGAGGGCTTTCGGCTGCTGTGCGGCGGCCGCCGGCTGACCGAGGGCGATTACGCGCGCGGTTACTTCGTCGAGCCGACGATCTTTGACAACGTGGATCATTCCAGCCGGCTGGCCCAGGAAGAGATCTTCGGCCCGGTGCTGGCGCTGTTCCCCGTGGACGACTTCAACCAGGCGCTGAAGCTGGCCAACGCCGTCCAGTTCGGGCTTTCAGCCTCGGTGCAGACCCGCGACGTGGGCAAGATCTTCGGCTACATCCACGAAATCGAGGCGGGGCTGATCACCGTGAACCTGCCCAGCGCCGGCGTCGAATACCAGCTTCCCTTCGGCGGCGTCAAGGAGTCCTCCACCGGGTTCCGCGAGCAGGGCAGCGTGGCCGTCAATTTCTACACCGAACTCTGCACCGTCTACCTGAAGTACTGACCAGCCAAGGCTCGCGCCCTCCATATCCCGGCGTGCCGGGATATGGAAGATATGGAGTAGGGCCGGGCTTTAGTCCCGGCCGTCTCGATATCCCGGCGCGCCCGGATATGGAAGATATGGAGTAGGGCCGGGCTTTAGTCCCGGCCGTCTCGATATCCCGGCGCGCCCGGATATGGAAGTCAAGAGCCAGGAGCAAGAAACCGGAATGGCCCGGGTGTACACCCGTGATATGATCGCCCCGCTCGAAACAGTCAGTCTGCGCAGGAAAGAGACTGCCTTGCGATTTGTCACCATCCCCATATTGCTCTTTGTTTTCGGCGTCAGCGCGCCATCTCTGGAGGCACAGAAAGCGCCAGCGAGGCGGGCGCCTGACGTTCGCTACGAGCCATCATCTCCTGAGGTGGTCATGGCGATGCTGAAGCTGGCGGACGTCAAAGAAGGCGACATTGTCTATGACCTTGGCTGCGGCGACGGGCGCATTGTGATTGCCGCGGCCGAGAAGTTCGGCGCTCGCGGCGTGGGCATCGACATTGATCCCGACAGGATCAAGGAAGCGTGGGAGAACGCGCGCAAAGCCGGGGTCACCGGCCGCGTGAAATTTCGCAACGAAGACCTGTTCGAGTCCGACATCCGCGAAGCCACCGTCGTAGCGCTGTACTTGTTACCCTGGGTGAACCTCAAACTGCGTCCCAAGCTGTGGAACGAGTTGAGGCCCGGAACCCGTGTCGTCTCGCACTCGCATGATATGGGAGACTGGAAGCCCGAAAAGGAGATCGAGGTGGACGGGGACCCCATCTACTACTGGACCATTCCAGCGAAAAAGCCCACCACAATCCAATAGCGCGGCGGCCGGGGGCCGCACCTGACCCGCTTGGCTGCGCTGATACCGTACTTCTCCACTAATGGTGATGGAAGCGCCGAGGGCAGGCTGCCTGTTCTCCACCGCACGCCAAACAGCGCAGGGAAGCTACTGGATGGCGCGAAGGGCGTAGCTGGCGGCGCCCGCGAGTGCCACCAGGGGCGTTAATCCTCACCGGCAGGCACAGGCGCATTACCCTGGGCGGCTGCCATCAAGCCTCATGGCGGAAGCCCGGAGCTGGCGGCAGCACCGGCCCGCACCACCCGGCAGGGGTTGCGTAATGTGCCGATGGGCTCACAACTGATCTCCACCACGTCGCCCTCGGCCAGCGCCACGTCCGGCGGCACGATGATCCCGGTGCCGGTCAGCAGCACCGTGCCGTCCGGGACGCTGTTCGACCGCAGCAGCCACCCCACCAGTTCCCCAACGGTTCGCTTCATCTGGCTGACGGACACCACGCCCTCAAAGCGGACGGCGCCCGCTCGCAGGACACGGCAGCGGATTTCCAGCGACCGGGGGTCGCGGACCTCGTCGGCGGTGACCAGGGCCGGGCCCAGCGCGCAGCAGCCGTCATAGATCTTCGACTGGGGCAGGTACAGCGGGTTCTCCCGTTCGATGGACCAGGCCGAGACGTCGTTGCCCAGCGTGTAGCCGAGGACGTGGCCGTCGGAAGCCACCACCACCGCCAGCTCCGGTTCCGGGGCGGTGAGGGTGGCGTCGGCGCGCAGCCCGATGGGCTCGCCGCTGCCCACCGAGCGCGAGGCGGTGGCCTTGAAGAAAAGCTCGGGGCGCTCGGCGCGGTGGGCGCGGTCGTAGATGCCGGAGCCCGCCTCCATGTCGGCGTCGCGGAAGTCGGCGCTGGGCCGGTAGGTCACGCCCGCTCCCCACACCTCCTCGGCCAGGATGGGCGCCAGCAGGCGCCCGCCCTGCTCCAGGGCCGCTAAGGGGACGCGGTCGCCGCTGGGCCGGCAGGATTTGACGAACTGCGCCAGATCCAGCCGCGCTCGCCGCGCCATGCGCACCAGGCTCAACACGGGGACGGAGAGCGGCTCCACCTCGGCGCCGCGCACGATCCCGGCGCGCACGTCACCGCCCTCGGAGCGAAACTGCACCAGCTTCAAGCGTTTTCCTCCTTCACCCGGCCTCGGGCAAACCCGGCCGCGCATTCCGGCCCGGTCGCCGCCCGTGTGGACCGCGCCACGACCGCGCTGCTACGGGAGGGGCAGAGTCGCGGCGCGGCCGGTGCGCGCGGAGGTTTTAGCCGCCTCCAGAATCTCGGCGACATCCAGATTGAACTCGGGGCTTAGCAGGCCCTCGATCGGCCGGTTGTTCCGCACCGCATCCACAAAGAAGGACACCGCATTCTGCCGCTCCGGCGGCAGCGGCGCCAGCTCGATCGGGGTCCGCTCCCTGCCCATGATGAGCTGGGCCGAGTTGCGCTCGCTGAGCAGGCTGGCCTTGTCGCCGAAGATGGCCACCTCGCTGATGCTGCGCGGCCAGTTCCAGGAGGCTTCCACAATGCCCACGGCGTTGGGGTAGTCGGCCACGATCACCGCGTCGTCGTCCACCTTGTAAGTCTGGGGCTTGAAGGTGTGGGTGACGGCGCTGACGCGGGTCGGCTTGCCCAGGTACCAGCGCAACAGATCGGCGCCGTAGCAGCCGAAGTCAATGATAGCGCCGCCTCCGTTGCGCTCCTCGCTGTTGAGCCACTCGCCGAAGTGCTTCGAGACACCGATCTCGATCGGCCCCTGGTGTCCGAAGCGCACCTGGACCTTCCAGACCCGGCCCACGTCGCCGGCGCGGACGCGCTCGTAGGCGGTGTAGGTCTCCGGCGACCAGGCGATCCAGTAGTTGACCATCAGCTTGATGCCCGCCCGGCGCGCGGCCTCATAGGCGGCCCGCGCCTGCTGATAGGTGGGCGCCAGGGGCTTCTCCATCATCACGTGCACCTTACGCGCTGCGCAGGCCCGCACCACCTCCACGTGCTCCCGGTTGTCGCCGAAGCACATCACCGCCTCCGGCCGCGCCTTGTCCAGCAGCGCCTGGTAGTCGTCATAGAAAGCCAGCTCCCGGGCCAGCACCCGCCGCGCCCGCTCCTGCAATTCCGGGATCTTTTCGGCGATGCCGACAACCTCTACATCGGTGCGTTTCGCCAGGTCGCGGAAGATCCCCCAGGCGTGGTCGTGCGTCAGGCCGACCACCCCCAAGCGCAGCTTTTCCTCGCCGCCGGGCCCTGCCTCGCCGGCCGAGGCGGCCAACGGCAACCACAGAACCAGGATCAGGCCAGCAACCACCATCCGGGTCATAAAACCTCCTGCTCAGGGCTGTGGGCGGCAATTGTATCCCGGCCTACAGTCCCGGGCCATGCCTTTGTACTTTCATTCCCGGCCCACTTTGCCGTATACTCTGGCGCGAAGCCTTGGGAAGAGGGTCTTCCCCGAGACCCGCTCTCTGATGAATTCCTGCGGTGTCCCGTTAGCTCTTCATAAGCACGGAGTCGGTAAAGGAACCACATGTTGAAGCGAGTAAGACAGCGCCGCTTCCTTCCAGAACTGCTTGTCCCTGCCAGCCTGCTCGTGGCCGTGACCGCGGCGGCCCAATCGCCGCTGGAGCGCGCTCGGGCCCAGCAGTTGTCCGGCGAAGTAGCCGAGATGAGGGCGGCGGTTGCCGAGGTCCTGCGGGAAAGGCCGCGGGACCCGGCCGTGC
>CAYVGN010000185.1:0-6552 GCA_964451215.1 uncultured Acidobacteriota bacterium | reverse complement strand
CCGCAGCGCGGGATGCGCTCCCAGGAACTGCAGAAAGTTATTGACGGATCGGGGCTTGGGCCGCTTATTGACGAGCGGGCCCGGATGCGGGAGACTTCGGACGCCGCTCAGATCGGAGAAGTCGCAGGGTTGGAGCCGCCGACGAGTTTCAGCAATAACGGAGGCAAGCAGATGTCGCAAGAAGGCAAGAGTGCATTCGGACGCCGGGAGTTTCTGCTGGCGATGGGGGGATCGGCAGCGGCGCCGGGCCTTGCCACCGGCCAGGAGGCACAGGCTCAGGGCACCCAGGAAAGGAAACGCATCGGAGTGGGGCTGATCGGCTGCGGCAGCCGGGGCTCGTACCTGGGGCAGGTGCTCAAGGAACTCAGGGAAGCAGGCGAGAACGCGGACATGGTGGCCGTCTGCGATGTCTACCAACCGCGGCTGGAGCGTGCTTCCACCCGTCTCCAGGCCCAGGCGTACAAGGATACCTGGGAGTTGCTGCGCGACCCGGAGGTGGACGCGGTCATCATCGCCACCCCGGACCGCGTGCATGTCTACAACGCCCTGGAGGCCGTGCGCGCCGGCAAAGACGTCTTCTGCGAGAAGCCGCTGACGCACTGGGCGCAGTTCGACCAGCTCAAGGAACTGGTGCGCGAAGTGCGCCGGCACAAGACCGTTTTCCAGGTGGGGACGCAATGGGTCTCCGACCCCATCTGGGAGCGCGGCGCCGACCTCATCCGCAAGGGCCGCATCGGCAAGCCCGTTCACGCCCAAACCGGCTACTTCCGGCACGGCGACCAGGGCGAGCGCGGCATGCGCATTGACGACCCGAATGCCACCCCCGGCCCGGAGCTGGACTGGGAGGCATTCCAGGCGGACGCCCCCAAACGCCCCTTCAGCGTCTCCCGCTTCTTCCAGTGGCGCATGTACCTGGATTATTCCGGGGGCCCGGTCACGGACCTCTATCCTCACCCGCTGGCCCGCGTGCTCCGGGCGCTGGACCCCGGGCTTCCCAAGAAAGTGGTGGCTGTGGGCGGCAGGTATTGCTACAACCACGAGCGCGATGTCCCCGACACTTTCGACCTGCTCATCGAGTATCCCCAGGGGCTAACGGTGGCGGTGCTGGGCACCATCGTCAACAACACGGGCCTGGAGACCGTGATTCGCGGCACCGAGGGCACCATCACCTTCACCGGAAAAGACGGGCTGGCGGTGGAGCCCCAGCCCGGAGTCCAGCGCGGGAGCACGGGGATCAGCTCGCGGCGCTACGACGCGGATCACCAGCGCAGTTGGCTGCAGGCGATACGCACGCGCGGGAAGCCCTGCGCGGACCTGGAACTGGGCTACATCACGCAGGTCCCGCTGATGATGGGGATGCTTTCGTTCGTCAACAACAAGGTGGCCGTGTTCGACGCCGCCACCGAGGAGATTCACCTCATCTAACATGAGCCTGAACAGACGACAATTGAGAAGCCGGCCGCCGAGTGCCGCAGACGGCAGTTGCGGAGCCGTCGGCTCCGGCGGTCAAGTCCTGGAGCAGCGCTGGACGCGGCGCGCACTGCTGGGCCTGGCGGCAGCCGTGCCCGCCGCCGTGAAAGCGCGGGCGGCGGAGCCGGCGGTGCGCCTTTCGCACGTCCAGGGCGAGAAGGTCTCATTCTTTTGGGGCCAACGGCCACTGTTCGAATACCGCTATTCCGCCGCCCGCCCCAAGACCTACGTGCATCCCCTCTATGCGCCCAACGGCGTGGCGGTCACCCTCGACAGCCCGCCGGACCACGTGCATCACCGCGGGATCATGCTGGCCTGGTCCGACGTGAAGGGTTTCGACTTCTGGGGCGAGGAGAATCCTGCTCCCCACGGGCGGATGGTGCACCGGCGCTTCGAGGCCATGCGGGAGAAGCCAGCCGCCCTGGTCACCGGCGTGAATCATTGGATCGCCGAGGGCGAGGTACTGCTGATCGAGCGCCAGACCATCCGGGCCCTTCCGCCGGCGGCCGAGCACGTGTGGCTGGAATGGGAGAGCGAGTTGAAGCCGGCGCGTGAGGCTCTGACCCTGTCCGCCGAGAAGCACCCCTACAACGGCTTGGGGATTCGCTTCGCGCGCAGCATGGACGGCGGCAGCGTGCTGAACGCCAACGGCACGGCCACCATCGAGCAGGCCAACGGCGAGCCGGCCGCCTGGGCCACCTATTACGGGGCGCTGGAAGGCGGCGGCTTGTGTGGCGTGGCCGTCTTCGACCACCCCAGGAACCCGCGCCACCCCACGCCATTCTTCGTGATGAACCGGTTCGGCTACCTGAGCGCGGCCCCCACGTTTCGCGAGCCGTTTCACCTGGGAGTGGGGCAGGCGATCCGGCTGCGCTATGCGGTGCTGGCGTACCTGGGCGCGCCTGCGCGCGACCGCCTGGAGCAGCTCTACCGGAGGTGGATAGGGAATGAAAGGTAAGCTGGGCGTCGGGATTCTCGGCACCGGCTGGGTTTCCAACGAGCACATCAAGGCCTTCCAGCAGAACCCGCACACCGCGGTGGCGGCAATCCTCAGCCGGGAGCGGGCGCGCGCCGAAGCCAAGGCCCGCGAGCACGGCCTGCCCGAGTGCCGGCCCTACACCGACCTCGGCGAGCTGCTCCGCGACGACCGCGTCCACATCATCTCCATCTGCACGCCCCACCACCTGCACGCCGAGCAGGGCATCCGCTCAGCCGAGGCGGGAAGGCACGTGTTGGTGGAAAAGCCCATCGCCCTGGACCTCGCCAGCCTTCGCCAGTTGGAGGCCGCAGTGGAAAAGGCCGGTGTGCGCTCCGTGGTCAGTTTCGTGCTTCGCTTTAACCCGCTGTTTGAGAACATCAAGGCCATGCTAGCCGACAACCTTATCGGCGAGATCGGATACGCCGAAGTGGACTACTTCCACGGCATCGAGCCCTCTTACGGCGGCTACGAATGGATCCGCAAGAAAGAGTTTGGCGGCAACAACCTGCTCACCGCCGGCTGCCATGCCGTGGACGCCCTGCGCTGGTTTGTGGGCCGGGAAGTGAGGGAAGTTTACGCCTACGCGGCCACCGGCCCGCACAACCGTCTCCGGTATGAGTACGAGACCAACAGCGTCACGGTCGTGAGGTTCGCCGGCGGCGCCATTGGCAAGGTCGGCTGCTCCATCGAGGCGGTGATGCCCTACACCTTCGACATCCTGCTTCTGGGGGAGGAGGGCTCGATCCGCAACAATCAGGTGATCAGCAGGCGCTGGCCGGGGCAGGCCGGTTGGGCCACCATTCCCGCCATCCTGCCCGACACGGCCGAGGTCGGCCATCATCCCTTCGCCGCCGAGATCCATCACTTCGTGGATTGCATCGTGAAGGGGCGCGAATCGCACTGCAACGTCGCCGACGCGGTGAAGACGCACGAGATTTGCCTGGCGATGGAGGTCTGCGCGCGCGAAGGCAGGCCGGTGCGCCTGCCACTGGGAAGTCCCTGACGGCGGGGGCGCCGGTGAACGGATTTGAGCGAATCGAGGCCGTGTTGCGGGGCCGGTGGCCCGATCGGGTCCCCGTCATGCTGCACAACTTCATGTTGGCCGCGCATGAGGCAGGCGTGACGATGGAGCGATATCGGAACGACGCCCGAGCAATCGCACGGTGCTTCATCGAAGCGATCGAGCGCTACGGTTACGACGGCATTGTGGTGGATGTGGACACAGCGACGCTGGCCGGGGCGCTGGGAGCGCCCGTGGATTTCCCCGCCGACGCGCCGGCGCGCTCCAGCGGCGGCCGGCTGCGCGCGCTCGATGAGGTAGACGAGCTGGAAACTCCGGACGTGGCCCGCTACCCCGGCGTACAGGTCTGGCTGGAAGCGACGGCGCTCGTTCGAGAGCATTTCGGAAACGAGGTCTACATCCGCGGCAACTGCGATCAGGCCCCCTATTCGCTGGCGGCGCTGGTGCGCTCGCCGGAAGCCTGGATGATGGACCTGACGGAGCCGGAGAACCAGCAGCGGGCCCACCGGCTGCTCGCCCATTGCGCCCAGGCCACAGCGCAGTTCATCCGGCTGATGGCCCAGACCGGCGCCCACATGGTCTCTAACGGCGACAGCCTGGCCGGGCCCGAACTGGTTTCACCGAAACTCTATCGGGAATTCGCCCTGCCTTATGAAAAGCAGATCGTGGAGCTGGCGCACGAGCTGGCCAGGCCCTATTTCCTGCACATTTGCGGCAAGACTGACCGCATCCTGCAAGATATGGTCTCCACCGGCGCCGACGGTCTGGAGCTGGACTACCGCACCGACATCCGCCTGGCGCACGAGCTGCTGCGCGACAACGCTGTCTTCATCGGCAATCTGGACCCCAGCGGCCTGCTCGCCAGCGGCACGCCCACCATGGTCGAGGAAAAGGCGCGAGAGCTGATGGGCGTGTTCGCCGACACGCCGCGCCTCATTCTCAACGCCGGCTGCGCCATTCCTCCCACTACACCG
Source organism: uncultured Acidobacteriota bacterium (assembly GCA_964451215.1). Lineage (GTDB taxonomy): Bacteria > Acidobacteriota > Terriglobia > JAJPHL01 > JAPKYU01 > CAYVGN01. Next base: position 2,108 of record CAYVGN010000185.1, on the reverse strand, counting down.
CCGGAAAATATCAGGGCGCTGATGCGGGCGGCGCGCCAGGGCCCATAGCGCGCTTCCAGCCCGGAGAGTTCCTCCTGCTAATCCACACCTCCGCCTCTCACGCGGGAAGCTTTACGGGCTCCTGCGGCCAACCCCGCTCTCTTGGGGACCAGCCGGAACGCGAGGTCCATTTCTAATGCGGCGGCATAGCGGATAAGCGTTGTAAGGTTTGCGCGTTCGGGCCGACGCTCGGTTCTGCTCAGTTGAGGAGCACTCGTGCCAACTCTGCGCGCAGCCTGCTCTTGGGTAAGCCCCCTCCTCTTCCTTTCAGCCGCCAGTGCAAGGCCAACGTTCAGGACCCCCGATTCTTCTTCGAACGCTTGGCGGACGACAAGATCTTTCATCTGCTCTTTCAGATACCTGTCCCATGAACTCTTCATCTTGTTTTCCTCCGTTTCGCCCGCCTCCCCAGGCGCATCTGGTGCCTGGTCATTCGGGATCTGGCGATATCCCTGTCCGCCTCTCCGATCGTATCCGTGTCCTTAACGAAACCGTGAAGCAGGACACCGGTGCGCTTCTCGTCGAAGAAATAAAGCACCCTGTACCTAGTCCTCCCGACCCTCAAGCGAACTTCGCGGAGCTTGCCTTCGACTTGCGAGGTATACGGGAAATCCAGCGTTGGGCCATGTTGAGCCAGCAGGTCAATGCGCGCCAGGACCCTGCCTCGCACCCCGGCCGGCAAACTGTCAAGCCAAAGCTTTACTGGCTGGCTGCCGTCATCCTCGCTGAAGAATTCTAGGCGCCATCGCTTCATCGCTGAAATGGTGGGACGCGGCAGCGACCGTTATCTTATCAAATTCGATAAGAGGGGCAAGCTCTGCCTGTGTCCCGGGGTATCCGTCGGGGTGCGCGGAATCCGCGCGGGGGTTCTCCCGGCTGTCGCCCGCCGGCGGCATGCCCGCCGCCCTGCCCGAGGCCAACAGCAGTCCGGGTGGCGTCCGTTACCCTCTGTGAACGCAAAGCGCGCTTTGCCCATCACCACTCAATTCCAGCTCACGCGGACAAGCTTCAACGGCGACAGTCGCACGGGGCCGAGCAGACCGGAGGGCGGTAGTGGCTCGAACCCGAACAACTGGCGCGCCCGCGGGCTGTCGTCGTGCAGGCCCCGCCCGTACACCGCCCGGAGATCCTCCGGCAACGGAGGGACACTGGTCCAACCGGCCACGCGGTTGATCAGCGTGTTGGTCACCAGAACGGTCATGGCGTTGTTGCCCGGCCGGAGGGCTGCGGTCACATCCAGTGTCTGTCCTCGCATCCAGAGCACACCGGCGCGGATCCCGTTGAGTTCCACCTCGGCGATGTTGCCGACGTCGCCCAGGCTGAGGCGCAGCCGCAGGTCGTCGGCGACGTAGTGCGGCGGCAGATCGAAAGCGATCTGGTATCGGCCGGTCCCGCTGAAGTGCCGGGTGGCCGGCTCATCCGTCCAGGAGGTGAGCCGCGAGAGCGTCCTTTCTATCCGCGGAAATCCGCTCCCTTCCAGCACCAGGCGCCACCGGCCCGCCACCTCGTAGGGCGCGGGAATGCCTGCCACCGTGACGGTGTGAGCGGGGCCGGGATCGCGGCCGACCGGAATCGCGTGGTGGATGCCGTTGCGCGCCGCCAGGGCCTCCAGACCGCCGCCGTCCACCCGCAACACTTCCGCAAAATTGCTGTAGGAGACGTGAGCCGCCCCGGCAGGCAGCGCGAAAACGAGGATAGCGGACTCGAACGGGGCCAGCCGGACGGGTAACAGGGTGCGGTCGCCCCGTTCCTCGTATTCGTACAGGGGCCGGATGTCGCCATTGTAAGGATTCCACTGCTGCGGCGCCTTGCCCGAAACGCGAAAGGCCACCCGCATGTCCACCGGGCGGTCCTGCACGTTGGCGACAAAGTAAATGTCCGCGTCCGCGGTCTGGCGGTGGGTGAACACCAGCCCGTTGTTCTCGCGGAGCTGCTCGCGAACGAAATCAATGCCGAAATCCGGAGCCAGGTGGCGCCTGAGGGTGTTGAGGAAAGGATCGAGCGCGCTGCTGCGCCAGTCCAGCACGTTGGCGCGATCAATGACTTTCTTGACGAAGTAGGTGTCGCCC
>CAYVGN010000184.1:0-6554 GCA_964451215.1 uncultured Acidobacteriota bacterium | reverse complement strand
CCCCTACAGCACCCGTGTGCAACGGGCACAAAACTCTCCTTTCGACACCCACAAGGGCTAATGCTCTGGCCACCTGATTGGCTGCTGTTGTTGTAGCGCCGCCGTCTCAGCGGCAACCCGCATGCCGGCAAGGTGCCAGGCAAGATGCCGGCGCCGGGTAAAAGCCTTCCTCCCGGGCGTCTCCCTGGAGCGCCAGTTCGGACAGATTCTTTAGGTATTTCGTGAAGACGGTCTTCCTGCTCATCTGGCCTTTCTCATGGCGCCTAACGTTCTGCGGGGGCGGCGCGGTCTACCGGGTCCGGCTCCACGCAGCGGTTAGGCATGAACCCTTGGGACGTATAGAGTTCATTGCTCTAATCTTGTGCCCGGCATTGGCCTTCCCTTACACTCCACTCACTCAATCGTGCCCATTGCCCTGTTGACGCTGCAAGTCCGCGTATGCCTTGCAGTCCAGACGGAGGTTGTTCCTGTATGAGAGATTGCCCACCAAGCTGATCAGCGGCGCGCGGCGTTGCCACAAGTTGCTGCACAGCCTGCGCAGAATGCGCGGCACGGAATAGAAGTCCCGGTTGCAGGAGATCATCTCTTGGATGATGCCGTTCGGAGAGAAATGCTTGTAGCGGGCCACCGGGAAGGTCAGCGTGTAGTATTTCCAGTCGTGCGGGAAGGCATCGCGGGCGATGCGGCCCTCCCCTTTCATCTGGTCCCACAGACGCGTGCCGGGGAGGGGCGTCAGGAACAGCACGTTGAGAAGGTCCACGCCGCACTCCCCGGCCGCCTCGGCGATGCGTTTGCCGATGCCCGGTTCGTCTATGTCTAGACCCACGATAAAGGAACCCGCGACCAGGATATTGTGCCGCTGGATGCGCCGCACGGAGGCGTGGAAATCCCGGCCCTTCAGAAGGTTGAATTTGTTGCCGAGATACCGAAGCCCTTCCGGCGCCGGGGATTCAAAACCGATGAAGACGCCTCTGCACCCGGCCTTCGCGGCCAACACCAGGAGTTCCTCGTCATCGGCGAAGTTAATGGCGGCTTGGGCAATCCATTCCTTTCGCAGGTCCGCCTGTGCCATGGCGCGGAACAGGTCCTTGGCGCGGGCGACGTGTTCAGGGCGCGTGCCGATGAGGTTGTCGTCTACCACCAGAACACGTTTCTCACGGACCAACTGGAATTCCCGCACGACATCCGGAATGGGTCGCTGCCGGTAGCGGGCCCCATTGAATGCCGTCACACTGCAAAAGCTGCAGTTTAATGGACAGCCGCGTGTGGTCTGAATGGCTCCGAAGGCATATCCCGCCGCCAGCAAATCATGACGGGCGAACGGGACATCGTTTATCTCGGCCAGCCCTCCGTCATACCGGCGCTTCAGGCTGCCATGGCGGGCGTCCTCCAGAACCTGCGGCCAGATGCCCTCGGCTTCGCCCGTGACGACCGAGTCCACACGCTCCATGACCTCGTCCATGCACATGGTGGCGTGAATGCCGCCCATCACCACGGGCACGCCCAGACGCCGGAAGTGACTGGCCGCTTCATAGGCGCGGTTGGCCTGCGAGGTGAAAGCGGTAATGCCTACCAGGTCCGGCCGAGGCATAGCCCGATAGTCCGGCGCGCCGAGGTTCTCGTCCACGATCGAGATTTCCCACTCCCGTGGCGTCAGGCCGGCCAGAACCATAAGGCCCAGCGGCTTCCAGACGCGGTAACGGTTCCAACGGCTCTCCTTGACTTTGGCAACGCTGACGATCGGGTTGCAGGGATTGATCAGATATAGTCGCATGGCCTGTATTCGCTCATGGCCGGAGATTTGCGTTTTCTCTTTCTTCTCCCTGGTTTAACGAGCGGAATGTCGCAATCACTACTCGGGCCTAACTCCTGTTTATGCTGACCCGCATGAAACGCGTCCCGGTCGGCCTAGGACGGAGCCGCCATCGGCGGGCTTCGCGGGCAATTGCTGGCAGTATAACGAGTTCTCTTCCATTCGACAAGTTGCCTCGCGGGTCCTATGCCGACCGGTCGGTGCGCATCCATGACTAGACTGCCGCTGAACGTGCGCGTCAGGCACTGCCGCGGGACCGGAGCTGCTGACCGCCCGCTTGCCAATCCGCCCCTGGTTGCAGTAGAACATTGCCGGCTAATGGGGCGCGGTGCACGCAGCAGCATGACCAGCAGGGAGCGAGTTCGGGCCGTCCTGGCGCACAAGGAACCGGACCGCGTGCCGGTGGACTTCGGAGGGACCGCCGTCACCGGGATGCACGTCAGTTGCGTGGCTGCCCTCCGCGATTATTACGGCCTGAAGAAGCGGCCGGTGAAAGTCCATGAGCCCTACCAGATGCTGGGGCTGATCGAGGAAGACCTGCAGCAGGCCCTGGGCCTGGATGTCCAGGGCGTGTTCCCGCGCAAGACGATGTTCGGCTTCCCGAACCAGAACTGGAAGCCGTGGCGGTGGCGCGGCCTCCAAGTGCTGGTGGCCGAGGACTTTAACACCACCGTGGAGGAGAACGGCGACATCCTCATTTATCCGGAAGGGGATACGGCGGCGCCGCGGAGCGGCCGGATGCCCCGCGACGGCTGTTTCTTTGACACCATCGTCCGCCAGGAGCCGATCCAGGAGGAGCGGCTGAACCCCGAGGACAACCTGGAGGAATTCACGCCCATTGCTGAGGAGGACCTGGCTCACCTGGCGCGGGCGGCGCGGGAAGCCGCCGGCAGCGGAAGGGCGGTAATCGCCAACTTCGGCGGCACCGCCCTCGGTGACATCGCCCTGGTCCCAGCGCCCTTCCTGAAGCATCCCCGGGGCATCCGCGACATTACCGAGTGGTACATCTCCACCTGCACCCGCCGCCACTACATCCACCAGGTCTTCTCCCGTCAGTGCGAGGTAGCCGTGGCGAACCTGGAGAAGATTCATCGGGTGGTGGGCGAGGGCGTGGACGTGGTATTCACCTGCGGCACCGACTTTGGCACGCAGGCTTCCTCGTTCTGCTCGGTCCAGACGTTCCGGGAACTGTATTTCCCCTACTACCAGCAGGTCAATGACTGGATCCACAGGAACACCGGCTGGAAGACCTTCAAGCACTCCTGCGGGTCGGTGGAGCGCTTCTTGGAGTCGTTCATCGAAGCGGGCTTCGACGCCATCAACCCGGTGCAGTGCTCGGCAGCGCACATGGAGCCGGAGCTTCTGAAGGCAAGATACGGCGACCGCCTGGCCTTCTGGGGTGGGGGCGTGGACACGCAGAGGGTGCTGCCCTTCGGGACGCCGGACGAGGTGCGCCGGCAGGTGCTGGAGCGCTGCGAAATCTTCTCGAAGAACGGCGGCTTTGTCTTCAACTCGGTTCACAACGTGCAGGCGGAGACCCCGGTGGAAAACATCGTGGCGATGATTAACGCCGTCGCCGAATTCAACGGGCTTAGATGAGGGGGGCGATGCGCCGGCGCACCGCCCTGGACCCGGTCTGCCCACTATGACGTCTCGCGAGCGAGTCCTGGCCGCCATCCGCCACCAAGAGCCGGACCGTGTTCCCATTGACCAGGGCTCCATGCGCTCCACGGGCATCATGGCCATCGCCTACAACCGGCTCAAGGCGCACCTGGGGATCAGCGAGGGGCCTACCTACGTTTACGACCTGGTGCAGCAACTGGCCGAGCCCGAGCAGTGGTACCTGGACCGGTTCCACGTGGACGCCATTGACCTGGGCCGCGCCTTCTCTTCTCCCGATCGCTGGCAGCCCTGGACCTTGCCCGACGGCTCCCCGGCCGTGGCGCCGGCCTGGTTCCGCCCGGAGTGGCAGAACGGAGACCTGATTGTGCGCGACCCGGCCGGGACAGCCATCGGCAGAATGCCCAAGGATTCTCTCTACATTGATCAGTGCTTCTGGCCCCTTTCCGGCCCCGAGGGGTTGGAGAACTACGAGCCGCTGGCCCAGAAAATGAACCAGGTGACCTGGGGAGGCATCCCCGTGGCTCCCTTCGACCAGCCGCTCTGCGACGCGCATCTGGGCGAGATCGGGCGGGCAGCCCGCCGCCTGTATGAAACGACCGATTACGCCATCTCCCTGTCGGTGGGCTGCAACCTGCTGGAGTGGAGCCAGTTTCTTTTCGGGATGGAGAACACCTACCTGTACCTGAGCACCGAAAAGCGCAGGCTGGCGCGGTTCCTCGATCGCCTCAGTGAGCTGCACCTGGGGACGCTGGGCCGGCTGCTGCCGCACATCCGCGGCTGGGTGCAAGTCCTGGTGGTAGGGGACGACCTGGGGATGCAGAGCGGGCCGCAGATATCGCGCGAGACCTATCGCGAGCTGTTTCTGCCGCGGCATAAGCGCATCTACCGCTACGCACGGGAGCAGAGCGGCGCCCACCTGTTTATGCACTGCTGCGGCGGCATCTTCCCGTTGATCCCCGATCTGATCGAGGCGGGGGTCGAGATTCTCAACCCGGTCCAGACCAGCGCCCGCTACATGGAGCCGGAGCGGCTCAAGCGCGAGTTTGGGCGCGATGTTACCTTCTGGGGAGGGGGATGCGACACCCAGCAGGTGCTCTGTTTCGGCACGCCGGACGAAGTGCGCCGGGACGTGCGGCGGCGGCTGGAAGTGTTCATGCCGGGAGGCGGCTACGTGTGGAGCCAGGTGCACAACGTGCTGGCCGACGTTCCCCCCGAGAACGTTGTGGCCATGCTGGAAGCGGCGTACGAATTCGGCCGTTATTAACCCGGATGATCCGGTTAACCGCGCCGGTCGGCAAGCCCCAGCGTGAGTTCCGGTAGCGCCGGCATCTGGCGGGCCCGCCGCGGCGGGCTGCCCGACGGTGGCGCGACCGGGGAGGAAGGAAGCAGTCCGTGAAGCGCATCTACATTGCTGCCTACAACCAGTCGAAATTCGGAAAGCTGATGGACATGACCGTGCCCGCGATCCTGGGCAACGCTGTGGAAGGGGTCTGCCGGCAGATCAACGCGCCGCCGTCCGCGTTGGACGTGGCTTCGGTGGGCTCGGCCTGCAATTCCACCTTGAACGAGCAAGGGCTGCTGGCCGGGCTCCTCGCTTCCGTTCCGGGCCTGGAGGGCAAGCCCATCGAAGCCGTGGAGAACGCCTGCGCCTCCGGGGGGCAGGCTGTCCTGTCCGTGATCCAGAAGCTGCAGTTGGGGCTGGGCGAGACGGGCGTGGCGGTCGGCTACGAGAAAATGCGCGACGCGGAGGGCAAGATGGACGCCAAGCTCATTGGCAAGGTGCTGGGCTACTTCTCCCATCCCGACGAGCGCGAGGGAAAAGTCTACGTCTTTCCCCACCTCTTTGCAGAGGTCATGCAGGCGTACCTCCATCAGCACGGGGTCAGCGAAGAGGACCTGGCCCGCATCGCCGTCCAGGAGTACGCGAACGCGCAATACAACCCCTGCGCCCAGATGAACAAGGTGCAGATCACCCCGGAACAGGCCATGAAAATCGAGGGGATCAACCGCTACGTGGTGGAGGGGCTGCCGCTGAAGACCTACGACTGTTCGCAGATCAGCGACGGCTACGCCGCGCTGATTCTGGCGACCGAGGAGGGCTTGCAGAAGCTGGGGGTGCCCAAGGCCGAGTGCGCGGAGGTGGCGGGCTTCGCCCAGGCCACCGACCCGCTGAAAAAGGAGGGACGGGACGTGCTGCGCCCGGCGGGGGCCTACCGGGCCATGCAGCGGGCATACGAGATGGCGGGCGCCGGCCCTGCCGACGTCAATGTCGCCGAGATTCACGACTGCTTCACCGTCATGGGCGCCATCGGAACGGAGGTGATCGGCAAGGCCGAAGCCGGCCGGGGCGCCGCCTACTGGGTGCAGGGCCAGGCGCGCGCCGACGGCGAGTGCGGCATCAACACCTCCGGCGGGCTCATCGCCAAGGGACATCCCATAGGCGCCACCGGCGTGGCCATGATCGGCTGGTGCGCCCTGCAGTTGCTGGGCCGGGTGGCGCCCGAGGTGCAGGTCCGCAACCCCCGCCTGGCGGCCACCTTCAACATCGGCGGGCCCATCTGCGCTTCCGTCTGCACCGTGCTGAAGCCGGCTGCCTGAGCGCCCGCCAGACTCATCATCGCTTCCGGCGCCCCGGCAGGGCGCTTGCAGACGAAGCGCATTCCCGGCCGGGTGTTTCCGACCCGCAACCTTCGGCACTGCGCCAACGCGGGCGCCGGCGCTTGGAGATGGAGGGAATCATGCTTGCCAGTTTGCTTCTGTTGACCCAGTTCATTAATCCCCCGGCGGTGCACCAGCCAACCGGATACACGCACGCCGTGAAGGCCGCCGGCTGCCAGTTGGTCTTCGTCTCCGGGCAGGTGGCGCTGGATGCGAAGGGGGAACTGGTGGGAAGCGGGGACTTCCCGCGGCAGGCCGAGCAGGTCTATCGAAACCTCGCCGAGGTGCTGCGCGCTGCCGGAGCGGGTTTCAAGGACGTCGTCAAGCTGAACAGTTACGTGGTGGGCCTGAACCTGGAAAGGCGCCAGCAGTTGCGCGAGGTGCGCGCCAGGTTCATGGGGCAGGAGAATCCGCCGGCCAGCACGCTGGCCGGCGTGCAGGCCCTGGCCCGGCCCGAGTT